>CACZPW010000156.1 GCA_902783115.1 uncultured Ruminococcus sp.
AAGACCTGTGTCTCCGTGCCGCAAAAGCTCTTCCACCGTAACGACGGCACTGGTATAGCCCATAGCCAGCGCCTGCAGTGTAGACACCTGATACATACACATTTCTGTTCCGCTCATTGAATTGACCCGTTTTTGCTTACACATTATAAATAATCTCCCACGCCATTAAAAGCCAAATGATTTTGATTTCCTTATATCAGCATCGGTTTGTTGCACTTTTTGCATTTATCCGCTGCAGGCTCATTCGCCGTACCGCAGAACACGCAAATATTTACGCCGCTCTTATCATAAAGCTCCAGAGGATACGGAAGCCCCGGATGATAACGGACTTTATCATTTTGCTTCACATAAGGATAGTATGCCTTTGCCTTGCTACCTTCAAGCTTTATCTCTCTGCCGCTATCAAGCTGCAGCTTGATAGCGCAAACATCTTCTCTAAGGACCTCTCCGTCAACATTTGTTCTCTGATCCTCATATTGATCCGCACTGATTATCGTTCCGTTTTCGTATTCCGCCTTATTCTTGCCCCGCTCTTTTACAAACAGCACCAAAAATACTACGCCCATAACAGCCGATGCAAGCTCCGCAAGCACCAGGATCGCAAGAACTGCGACCGGCACAGAGCTTGCTATGGGTGTGCGGGTAAATACGATACATACCGCAAAGATAATGAAAAACAAAACTACATTCCTGATCTTTTTATTTGCCGAATCCTTTGCCGCCGCATCCGCATAAGCGCGGAATTCCCTATCGGCTATTCTTTCCGAATAAAATGTATTCAAATTATCACCGTTTCCTTTCATTCATCAATTACTGACTGATATAGACCGCATGCTCCGAATTGTTCCACTCGACATTACAGCCCATTGCCTCCGCCACCGCACGCACCGGCAGATATGTACGGTCGCCATAGATCATAGGCTCAACATCTATGATTATATTGTAACTGTTGTGATACACAGACCTTGAGCCTATGGAAAGCTGAATGAGATCGTTTCCCTTTTGCATCGAAACTGTTTGAGATTCTTGGAACCAACCTACTGAGTATCCAAGCTTATCGGCGATCGCACGGATCGGTACCATTGTGCGGTCATTTACCAGCACGGGGTTGGTGTCTGGTGCGATTTGTTCGCCGTTCACATAGATCTTGATAGCGTCGTCCCACAAATATTCGATGATTTCCAGACCGTCATCGGTCGTGGTGGTCTTGGTGCCGCCCCGACGTACTACGTCGTTTGAGGGCGGCGGGGTGGTGGTTACCGTCGGAGCCGGAGTTGCAGCGCTTGACGAAGCCGATATCTTTTGCTTAAGTGACACGGTATCAAGAACATCCCAAAAATCCTGCTTGAATTTTTGAGCGACACCGGTCGAAGGCTTATAGGTGTATGCAAAGCTAAAGAGATTTCCCGACTCCGAAGGCGCATAAAGAATGATCTCTTCAAGCCCGTTTTGCGTAAAATCTATACGGAAAAATTCCACTCCGTTATGCGTCTCCGTATTTGCGGAGGATATTTGAGCGTTTCGGTATATATCTGAGCTTTCGTTTCTGAAAAGGTCTGTCCAGCCGTCCTTATCAAGATCCGATACTGCATATAGTCCCGCATCGTAGGTGCATTTTACATCAATTTCCTCAGGTATTGTCCTGTATTTGCTGTCCATCGCTTCCTTGCCGTAGGTCACCACATCCTTGGAATCCACGGCAACCGCAGCGGCATAGCAGTATTCGATCCAATTATCGCCCTTCAAAACACCCTCGTCCGACGACCAGCCCGTATACATCACCCACGGCGTCACAACCGTTTCGGACTCGTATTTTTCAAGCTCCATAGGCGCAGTAAATGAAAGCTCCTTTATGTTTTCAGCCGTCACTGAAAATACGCATACCGTCGCCAGAATTACCGCAGCAACAACGGCTGCTGTCATTTTTTGAATCTTTTTCATAATTTTTTCCTTTCTTTTTTGTATTTTGCCAAATCTGCGAAACCAGAGACTTTTACTTTTTATTTGCCTGCGCGATAGAGGAATGTCACGATCTGTCCGCGCAGACAGTCGTTGCCGGGGCTGAACGTGGTATCGCTTGTTCCGTTTGTGACACCCTTCTCATTTGCCCACAAAACCGGATCGTAATAGTAATCGCCCGTCTTAACATCGGTAAACGGGTTTTCGGCGTTTGTCTTTTCGCCTTTCAGACGGTAAAGGAATGTAACCGTCTGTCCGCGCGTTACGGTATTGTTCGGACTGAACGCTGTGTCGCTTGTACCCTTTGTAATACCGTTTTCATAAGCCCATAAAACAGCCTCATAGAAATAGTCTCCTGCCTTAATATCCGTAAACGGATTTACGTCTGCCGTAGGTTTGGGCGAACCTGCAAAACGCCACAGGAATGTAACCGTCTGCCCTCTTGTGCATGGCTCGTTCGGGCTGAATGCAGTATCGCTTGTTCCGCTTGTGATATTTTCTTTTACCGCCCAAAGCACAGCGTCATAGAAGTAATCACTATCCTTTACATCAGTAAAGGGATTTACACTGCCGTTACCGTTTTCATCAACAAATACAGGTGTGATATCAACGCCGCCCTCAGGCATAACAAATGTATATTTCCCGCTCTTCTCTGTAACGGTCACTTCATTTCCCTTTTTGTCCTTTACCGTAAGCTTATCAAGCTTATACCCTGCATCGGGAGTTACGGTAACGGTGACGGTACCGCCCACGGGAGCGGTTTTGGGAGTTACATCTATCTTTCCGTTCTGTATATTTTTTGTACTTACAGCGTATGAGTTTATACCGCCGCCGCCCGAATTTGCGGGAAGCTTGCTCTCATCAACACTCCAGTGTGCAAAGACATCTGTATTTTTATCAAATACCGTATCAAGGTCTATCTTATCGCCGCCGTTTGCGGACGTATACCAGCCTTCAAATACATAACCCTCAAGAACGGGAGCAGGAAGCTTGGAAAGACTTCCTTTGCTGTTTGTGATAAGAGACGGTATGCTTAAAGTACCGTCGCCGGCATTTAAAGTAATAAGATAAAGATTTTCGGGAGTTCCCGTCTTATCAAGCTCCACCCCGGAATAACTCTTTATTCCGTCGGCAAAAGTCCATGTTGCACCGGTAAGATCAACCGTTTTATCCGCCGGCGTAAAGATTGCCGTGCGTACAAACCAATCCGAATCTATCACGGCACGGCTGTAAGCCGAGCCGATATACCCCGTGTTTGCGATCTTATCGGGGAATGTCACTGTGCCGGGAATTGCCACTCCGTCCTTATCATAGAACCGTATCGCAAATGCAGAAGCGTCAAATTCGTTTCCGTCATAGCTTTCATTTTCAAACAACCTTATCAGCGATTCAAGCTGCATATAATTTGAGAACAGCACTGTCATCTTTCCGTCATCTGCCCTGACTGCGGCCTTAGGCGCTGTTGTGGACAAAAGTCCGATATTTACCGCTGTATGGATAGGCGGAACTGCCATCGGGTTTGACAAAGCGGGAATATATCCCTCTTTTTCATAGCGCACCTTCCACCAACCGTTCGGTACCATCCAGCTGTATCTGCCTTCGTCACCCGTATACTGCGGATTATACTGTTCGCCCGAATTATCTTTCCATATCGAATAGTTCCCGTCCTCAGTATCACTGTAATAAAGCGTTGCTTTTACATCTTCTATTCTGTTATCCTCCGAGCCTTCAAAGACATAGCCTGACGGATCGAGATAAACATCAAATTTGGGAGCGCTGTCTTTCCAAACGTATCTTAAAACGCCTCCCGGGAACTTCATCAGTACCCAGTTTTTCCGTTCCTCCGCTAAAGCATACTCGCTCCAATGCCCTTTGCCGTAGATGGAATCCATCTTGTCGCGAAGCCACTGTTCCGCTTCCAAATAGCTCTTTACTTGGTTATTATGAACTTCTATTCTCCGTCTTTCATATTCGATCTCCCGCTTGATATCGTGGAGAGTTGAGTTGTAAACCTGCGCATTGTCTTCTTTTGCTTTTCCGGAGAGGATAGAGTTCCCAAGACCGCCGATAAAGGTGACAACCTTACCTATAATACCCATTCCCGGTACAAAGCCCGAAGCGGCGGAAATGCTACTCATGGTGCAATCATTTTTATAGATAGATTTGCGCATCTGCTCATAATCACGGATCTGCCATTCCAGTGACTGCCTTGCTTTTTCGTCCCTAACAAGAGAGAGCATTGCGCGGAGACTTGCCGGATCGTTGCCGGTCGGGCCTTTGGAGATGGTGTAAACCGCATCCGCCACGCCCAGGATCTGAAAAGTCTTATTAAGACCTTTGGCAAACGGTTTATCGCCCCAGCCGGCTATTTTATCCCATTTAGCTTTTGTAGCCTCTTCCATGGTAAGAGGCGCCCAGCCGAGAGATTTCAAACCTCTGTCCGCCCATATGAAGTTTTGCAGGCCCTGATATCCTATGTCAGCGCCGCCGTATAGGATAGCGACAAAATCATATTTCTGCTTTACCCAATGATCCGGCAGCTCCTCATACTGCGGCTCGTTGGAAATCACATTCGGGATCCCCTCTCTGAAAGCGATCGCCTGCAGACTGAGCGGCATATCGTCCGTGAACGGTTTGTCCGACTCTGCCGCCGACATAAGCGACGCACCGCCGCCCGTCAGTTTATCTGCAACCGACTTGGTGATGTAGTAGGTGCTGTGAGACAGGATCGCGCCCCGTCCGTCCGGCATATCACCCTCAAAGGTTGCGGTACGGATCAGCACGGAGCCTTGCTTGGTATCAAACTCCGACCAGGTGACGTCCCAACCCTTCTCATCGGGATTCTGATTGCCGTTTGCCCGTTCATTTTCCATCAGAAGCCAAATATCGGGAAGATTTTCCGTGCCGGAATCCTTCATGGTAACGGTATATTGTGAGATCTCATCTGTCGGTGTTTTAAGCTCCATTTTAAAGCTCTTATTTGTATCCTCGGTGACCCTGAGATCCATCCCCTTGAATACCTGAGAGGCTCCGGACATGGCTGCGATGCTGTTCTTCATATCCTCGTCGGTAAAGTCCGAGATGCCTTCCGCCAAAGCGTCTATATCCGGCACATCGCCCAAGCCGTATGCCTTATAGAATGCCTCATTTGCAGCCGCATCCAAATCCTCCACATGCTTGTTGTCAAGATCTATCAGCGTGCCGAAGTTGTAGTGGAACTGGAATTCAAATCCCTCAAGATAACCGAGATCCGCATCGTCAAAGCCCCAGATGCTGTAATTGGCATTTCGGTCTTCTTCTATCAGCCTACAGGGGACATATCCTCCGACGGATGTGTATCCGTTGAGATTTCTGTCCGACAAGGTGGTGTAATGGAGGACTACGCTCTCCAATTCCTTGCTTGTGGCGTTATTGACCTTAAACCGCATCTGATGCCGTTTGCCCGGCCATACCCAGATGTTTGCGCCTGCCAGCTCTGAAAGGTTCTCAAAATACATTACATCCGGCTGACCCGAGATCCGGCTGTTCCAGTGCGTCCAGTGAAGCTCCGAAACATAGACCTCATTATGCTCCGTTCCCTCTACCAAAGAGAAAACTATCGGCTCTGTCTGCAGCGGTTCGCCGTCAAGGGTGCGTTCCGCCCAGATCACATGAATGCCCGCCTTCAGATTGTTTGTAAGTCGTACGGGGACCTTCATAAACGAGCCGCCCGTAAAACCGGTGCCGGCACGACCTGCAGTAACGGAAAACTCTTTTATCACAACGCCGTTATCATATATTTTAATGATATTTTCTTCCGCATTGTCCCTGTGGTAGACGCGCATAGGCAGATTTACCGTCCAAGTAGCCTGGACCTCCTCCGGCTTTCTGTCAAGCTTTTGTGACTTCAGCTGGTCTGCAATATAGAGGTCGCCGGGACTGATGATAGAGAACATGGGAATATGTTCGCGGGCAAAGAAGATTTGTTTATCCTCGTTCAGGCTGTTGCGGTTTCCGTATTGCAGCACATATTTGAATGCCGCCACATTGGAATTTGTGATCGGTATTTCCGCAACAATGGATGCCGTATCGCAATACTCCGGCGCCCAGCACGACCACGAATATATTTCGCGTCCGTTTGCATAGAAGCCCGATTCAACAGTCAGATTTTCCTCCTCAATGTAAGAACCCCAGCTGTTGTTGTCCGGGATATAAAGCTTAAAGGAACGGATGGCGTCCTTATCTTTTTCCTCGGGGAAGCGTTTTTCTAAGGAACCGATCACCCAAACCTTACCGGGATTTTCACTTGCTTCAAAATGATAATTGAAGCGGTATGGCGGCAAAAGCTCCGTACCGACAACCTTTTTCGGTGTCATATCGTCAAAATAGATCACCCGGTTTTGGAGCAGCCCCGTCTTTTTATAGCAATATTGCAGGTTATAATCACGCAAGGTGAAATATGCGTCATGCTGTCTGTCGCCGTTCGGCAACAGATCATATATCGTTTTGCATTTTGTACGCAGGATCTCTGCAAAATCCGCAGCATCCTCTTGTCGTACCATCATCGTGACAACGGTTCTTTCTATGTTGGGATTTGCCTGATATTCATTGTATGCAAGGCTCAACTCACCGGTGCCTTCGACAAATGTACACCAATTATCCGAATAGTAGAGCGCCAAAAATCCCGTCATGCCGGAATTCGGATCATCCACGACCGTTGCACGAATTTCGCCGCCTTGATTGATAGCGGTGAAGGTAGCAACAAGTTGTCCGTATTCATCCATTCCTACGCTAACGTCTCCTGAAACGGTCAGACTCATATCTGCATACTCCACCGAGCCGCTTCCGTATAAATACAGATATTCGTTTCCGACCACAACGCCTTCGGGAATTCTTGCAAAGGTCCTGCCGTCCTCCACAAATGTTTCGATCTCTATATCGTTTGTAGTATACCTATGTCCGTTTGAAGAAACGGCATAGATATGGATAAAGGAGCTGTCCACCTCGGCGGATTGGGATGCCACCGCACCTTGCCGCGGCTTTCCGTCCGCATTGATGGAGGCGGGCGTTTGCACATTTGCTTTGATCTCCACAACGGTTTCGCCCTTGTCCTTCATAACGACATTAGGAAAGTTTTTGTCTCCGTTTTCCGTAACATAAAAGGTTTCGGTACTCCAGCCAAACGCTCTTATCTCAACCTTTGCGGGAATATTGTCATAGCACTTAACAGACCAGTTGCCGCCAAGTCCGTTTGTTGTTGTGGTGGTTTGTACGACCGTTTCTGTATGATCTCCGCGGTTGATTTCCTGCGTAACGACTACTTTTACATCCCAAGGCACAAAAATGGATTCGTATCCGTTTGGATAATATTTGGATTTGAATATTTTTGTTGCAAAAACACTTCCTTTGATCGTGCGATAGGTATACGGAAGATAAGAAGCCGTAATACTCTCGTTCCCGTTTACTGTTATATCCTGCGTTGCATCTTTAAGGCTTTGGATCTCATCATAAGCCGATTCGTCATAAGAAAGTATGGCAGAACCTGTTGAGCCTATCGGAAGCTGCTCCATTTTTTCGCCTGCCGCACTGTGGACTTTAATCTCTTTGCCGTCGGGCGTTGTAAGATTAAGAACAACATTTGCTTTCGGATTTAATTCCTTGCCGCTGTTTTTGCTGACAAAGCCCGTTGTTTGGGCTGTAACACTGCCAAGTGCAGGCAGATCCGAAAGCGTAATATCGCTGTCACGAACAACCGAAACTGTTCCGCCTGCAATATGTCCCGATGTGCCGGAAATTTCATAGGTATATTCACCCGTTTTAATATCGCCAAGCGGAATGTTGTTGTAATTCTTTTCGGTAAGTATTATAGCCTTATCCGTGTCCGTACCTTTGATAGTAAAGGTCGTACCGATATAGTTATCGCCGATACCGGTCACATTCGTATTTGCCTCAACACGATAGTTTTCGACATTATATGTTTCGCTGCTCTCGACCTTGCCCTCGTCCAAAAGCTCATAGCTTATCTGTTTGAGACTCGCCGCATCCTCCGGCAAGGTTATGGTAGCATAATACTGACCGTTTTCATCGCCCTTCGCATTTGCGGTCACGGTTTTGCTTTCATCGCTTGCGGTCAGATAAGTAAGCGTCATCTGATGCGTTCTGTCCTCTCCTGCCGCACTTTCAAACGCACCGCTTATAACTGCACCCGGTTTTAATGCGTAGTATGTGCCGCTTTCGTCCTTTTTGACATCATAAGAAACAGTCGGGGCGTAAAGCGCCTTGATAAAGGCTTTTTCCACAAATTTAAGCTTAAGGGTAAGCTCGTGTCCGGCAAGGCCGCCTCCTGTCGCCTTTACGCGCAGATCCACGCTTGCCGCATTTTTCATATCCTCACGGGTAAGCTTCGCCTCATACTGCTTTGTTTCCGAATTAAAGGAAAGTGTTTTTGTAACTGCTGCCGTGCCGTCCGCATTTTTAAAAATTGCTTCAAGAGTCTGTCCCTCGGGGGATACGGCATAAATGCGGTATACGCTGTCCTTATCACCCGAAATCACATAGGAATCTCCCTTTTTTAAAACTTCCTTTCCGCTTGAAGCATCAATTATACCTCCCAAAGTGGGAGCGGCTGCCATACCGTCATTGTAATCAACGGCTATTTCTTCAGTCTCATAACTGATGTAGCCTTCTTTGACGAATATAAATGCAACGAAATATACACCGTATTCATCGGGAAGTGTTATATTGACCTTGGAGGATACCGGCATATAGTCCGTGAAGGTTTCCCAACCGTCGGTGGTGTAGGCATATTTTCCGCCCGCATAGCTACCGGCGGTGATTTTAGCCTCTATGTTCCGAGTTGTGGTGACTGTCGGCAGAGTAACTGCCGGAACAACCTCCGGGTCTTTATCGGGTACTTCAAGTGTAACCGTATATGTCTTTGACTGCTTTTCTTCAAGTCCGTCTTTTTTGTATTTGAAAACAATATCATAGTCTCCGTTACCGTTTGAAAGCGGAACCGAAATCGATGAGCCGATATTTGCCCATGCGCTCCATGTTTTGCCTCCGTCTGTACTGTAGCAAAGCTTTCCGCCCTCATAATCATTGGGCGTAATGCCGATATCAACGGGAGTTTCATCCGCTTCTTCGGGCACGCTGAATTTAGGCGATTTTACAGTGCTTTCGGCCTTTTTTGCCGCCGCATACGGAGAGGCAATTCTTGCGTTTGAACCCTGTTCCTGCCCGTTATAGTAATAAAAGCCATTATAATCGGAGCTTAAATGATCCGCTTTCGAGAAAAACCAAACCATGCTGTCATCTATTAAAAGGTCGATCCACTGAAGATTGCCAACCTCTATTCCTTCATTCTTGATCGTAAATGTCAGGGTAAACTCACCGTACTCGTCTTTTTCGGAAATGGCGGTACACTCGGCAAAACGCTTATTGTACCATTGCGAGTCTACCATTTGCTGAAAATTATATGCACTTTTATCGTCAGGCAGAGAAAAGCCGCCGATTTTTACGGTAAACGACTCAAGATATCCGTCTTTATTTTCCGTATAATCCTCCGGGTAGAGATTTGTGACATACGGATGCGGTGCCTCAGGCGGGATATGCGTACAGGGGATATCAAGGACGGTTTGACCGTCAACTTTAACGGAAACGGTAAAATCCTCCGTATTTGCCGTAAACGGTACGGTGTAAGCATAAAGTGCTTCTTCGTCCTCGCCGTACACCGTCTCTTGACATACTCCTGACGAACGCGCGCCGGCAATGGTAATATCGCTTTCTTCAATATGCTTACTTCCGTAAACAGTCAATTTATGTAAGGTCGGCTCGCTTGATGCAGGGAAGAAATATCCTATCGGCTCCTCCCAATCCATCGGCGTAAGGCTCATAACAGGAAACATTACGCTGCCCTTGCCCCTGCCATAGCTTGCCCATGTGTCGATTTGCGCCGCACCCGCACCGGTGATTGTCATAGCGTAAAGCCCTGATTCCTCCAGAGCCTTTGCTTTTGCCGCTTCGGTAGGATCTGTTGTGCCTTCGCCCGCGGTATATCCGCATATTTCCACAAAGCCGCGGTATCCGGATTGTTCGTTACAGCTCCATGAAGCTATGTCGGAATCCACGATTTTATAAGTGTGATCCGGTTCCATGACATAGTCGGGGAACACATCCCAGTTTACATTGGTAGCGCCCGAGCCGCCTCTGGCCGTAGCATTCCATGTTCCGTCCAAAGCGCCGTCTTTGTAAATCGAAACAGAGCCGGGCGCTTTGCCGTAGCCGTTATTCCAATGATAAGTGGTGATTTCTTTGACCATCTTCGCCTTGTCAACGGTAACGATCACATCTTCTGTCGGACCGTTATTAGTCGCACCGTAATTGTAGGTGGAAAACAGCACATCATAATTGCCCGGACAGTGCTCCGCCTGCACAACATATGTGGGCAGCAGACCGATAAACACAGACACCGCTATGAAAATACTGAAAAACCGTTTTTTCATCAGTAATACCTCCCTTGAAACAGATTCGTTATTATAAATATCGATTATAAAATGCTGATTATAAAATGTCGATTATATTTTACCATAGTAACCCTTAATTTGCAAACATTCTTACAAAAAGCTGTCGCATTTTGGCAATATGTACAATTACCGCAGCGTTTTTTTGGTGAATAATAAATCGTAAGCTTTGGGTTTAACCAAATCGGATATACGTTCATATTATAAACTGAAGTGAGGTTTACCGGAGCGTTTTATCCTGCACTGCTCCGGCTTGTTTGTGCAGGATGTGAGCGGGAGGACAGCTATGAAAAGAAATATCTGTATAGTAGGCGGAGATTTAAGACAGCTTACGGTCTATAAAACGTTTTTGGAGGATAAAAACGAGGTGGGGATATTCGGGTTTGATAAATCAGATACCGTCAGGTCGGAAACAGAGCTTGAAAGGATAAGGGATTATCAGATAGTTATCCTGCCGATGCCCGTATCGACGGACGGGAAAACCGTAAATGCGGTTTTTTCGTCAAAGCCCATTGGGATATCAAGAGTTTTATCCCTGCTGTCCCCTGCTCAGCTGGTGTTCGGCGGCGGCTTTGACGCGGAGCTTTGTAAGGCGCTTTATGAAAAGGGCATTTCATATTTTGACTACTTAAAGCGCGAGGAGCTTGCGATAAAAAATGCCGTTCCCACAGCCGAGGGCGCGATTTCGATAGCCCTTACCGAAACGCCGGTCACTATCGACAAAAGCAGGTGCCTGGTGCTCGGATACGGGCGGATAGGCAAAATTCTGGCAAACAGACTGCACGCATTGGGCGCGGATATAACCGTTGCGGCAAGAAAGCTTTCAGACCTTGCCTATGCCGAAAGCTTTTCCTGTTCGGCAATAAGCTTTACGGAGCTTGACCGTGTTTTGCCGCACTGTGATATAGTGTTCAACACCGTTCCCTCACCTGTGCTTGACAGCAAAGCGCTTCGCCTTACGGCGGGCGATACCCTGATAATAGACCTTGCCTCACGGCCGGGCGGCGTGGATTTTGAAGCGGCAAAAAAGCTCGGAAACAAGGTTATATGGGCTCTGTCACTGCCGGGCAAAACTGCGCCCGTGACCTCGGGAAAAATAATCAAGGATACGATAATGAATATTTTAAATGAATTGGAGGTGTAATGACTTGGATTTAAAAGACAAAACGGTAGGCTTTGCGATGTGCGGCTCATTCTGCACCTTTAAAAAAGCGCTGGAGATGCTTGAAAAGCTGTGCATGACGGGCGCAAACGTGATACCTATCATGAGCGACATTTCCTACACTACCGATACAAGATTCGGGAAAGCGGAGGATTTTAAAAATAAAATACGGAAAATGTGCAATAATGATATTATACATACCGTTGACGGTGCGGAGCCGATAGGCCCGAAGGCTCTTCTGGATCTGCTGATAATCATGCCCTGTACGGGGAATACCCTTGCAAAGCTGAATTCCGGCATAGCCGATACTGCCGTTACCATGGCGGCAAAGGCGCATTTAAGAAACGCACGTCCCGTATTGATAGCGGTATCCACAAATGACGCACTTTCAAATGCGGCAAAGAACATAGGCGGACTTATGAATGCAAGAAATATATATTTCCTGCCCTTGAAGCAGGACGACTGCATAAAAAAACCGACCTCTGTAGTTGCGGATTTCGAAACTCTTATCCCGGCTGCCGAGGCGGCGCTGTCAAAGCGACAATTCCAGCCCGTTCTGGGAACGGGAATGTAAAAATCATATTTTTTACATCCCATTGCCGGTACGGACTGATTATATAGGCTGTTTTGTGCCAATCGGCGTAAAACAGCCACTTTTTACTTAATTATTCTATACCCAGGGCGGATTTTGCCAAAGAATCGGCAAGGTCGTTATATCTATCGTTGCTGTGGCCTTTTACCTTGTTGAAGCTTACGTTTAATTTGCCCTTTATGCCGTCATAGAACGCCTTGTACGCCACAGTGCCCGTCTTATTGGCTTTCCATTCGCCCGTACACCATTTTTCCACGCCCTCATAATCATAGTAAATATCAAGATTTTCCATGCCGTTATCCGCGGCATAGAGCATGGCAAAGCGCGCGCCCATTATCTCGCCCGCAACGTTTCGCATCGAGGCAAGCTCCGGATCGGAAAAGCTCTTTGAAAAATGCTTCTCCTCCCCGTTTATGAAAATCACGACTCCGTATGCGAATTCGCCCGTATTTACGTTATAGCTGCCGTCGGTATAAGCGACGGCGGTTTTGGTATCGGGCGTATCAAAAAGAGAAAGCTGCGAAAACAAGCCCAGATATTCCATTGCCTCTTTTTCGGTCTTAAAGCTTTTGAATTCTGCGTTTGAATAACCCGTAACCTGCTTTTGGCATTCCTCCCACGATGAAAAGATGCCCGTTTTATATCCGTTTTTTACCGCATAGAATTTTGACATATTTTTTCCTTTTACGCCCTGTGTGAGCTTAACCATATAATAAGCACCGACATATCGCCGGGCGATACGCCGCTTATCCTTGACGCCTGTCCCAAGGATTTGGGGCGTATTTTATCAAGCTTCTGCCTTGCTTCAAGCCGCAGTCCCTGTATCGCCTTATAGTCTATATCCTCCGGTAGCAGCTTTTCCTCCATTTTCTTTGCCTTTTGAACCTCCGCAAGCTGACGGCGGATATATCCGTCGTATTTGAGCCGTATCTGAGCCTGCTCCTTAACGGCGTCGGGAATATCCGGTCTTTCGGTATCGACCTCGGTAAGCTTTTCATAATCAAGCTCGGGACGCCTTATAAGCTCGTCAAGCTTTATGCCCGATTTTATCGGCGTGCTGTTGTATTTTTCCAAAACCGGATTTGCCGAAGACGGAGATATGTTCGTATTTGACACCCTCTTTATCTCCGCATCGACCGCCTCAAGCTTTTTTAAAAGCCTATCATACCGTTCCCTGCTTATAAGCCCGATACGGTAGCCTATCGGCGTCAATCGCTCGTCGGCGTTATCCTGGCGCAGAAGGAGACGGTATTCGCTCCTTGACGTCATCATACGGTACGGCTCGTTTGTGCCTTTTGTTACAAGGTCGTCGATAAGCGTGCCGATGTACCCGTCGGAGCGCTTTAATATGACCTGCTCCCTGCCCGAAAGCTTCAGAGCCGCATTTATGCCGGCTATAAGCCCCTGCGCCGCCGCCTCCTCATACCCGGAGGTACCGTTGAACTGACCTGCGCCGTAGAGGTTCTCGATATTCTTGAATTCAAGCGTCGCATAAAGCTCCGTCGGATCACAGCAGTCGTATTCGATAGCGTAGGCGTTACGCATAAATTCCGCTCTTTCCATACCCTTTATGCTTCTGTACATCTCCAGCTGCACAAATTCGGGGAGGGATGTGGAAAAGCCCTGGATATACATCTCCTTTGTATCAAGTCCCATAGGCTCGATAAAAAGCTGATGCCGTTCTTTGTCGCAAAACCGCACCACCTTATCCTCGATCGAGGGACAGTACCTCGGACCCACGCCCTCGGCGTACCCGCCGTACATTGCCGATAAATTGAGGTTGTCTCTGATGATTTTATGCGTTTTTTCGTTTGTGTACACCAAATGACACGAAACAAGATTTTCGCCCGTTTTCTCCGTTTCAAACGAGAAGGGTATTATTTTTTCGTCGCCCTCCTCAAGCTCCATTTTGTCAAAGTCAAGCGAATCGGCGTGTATTCTTGCGGGCGTACCCGTTTTAAAACGCCTGAGCGTTACGCCTATATCCGCAAGGCTTTTTGACAGCTCGTTTGCGGGGAACATTCCGTCCGGACCGCTTTCCTTTGAGTAGTCTCCGATAAGTATCTTACCCTTTAAATATGTGCCCGTCGCTATTATTACGGCGCGCACCTCATATTCCGCGCCGGTGGCGGTCACAACGGAGCTCACCTTATTGTTTTCGGTGTTGATTTTTACTATCTCCGCCTGCTTCGTTATAAGCCCCGCCTGGTTTTCCAGACGCCGCTTCATTGCGCAGTGGTATTTTTTCCTGTCTATCTGCGCTCTTAAAGAATGAACGGCGGGACCTTTGCCTCTGTTTAGCATCTTCATCTGAATAAAGGTCTCGTCCGCCGCCTTTGCCATTTCGCCGCCCAGGGCGTCTATCTCCCTTACAAGATGCCCCTTTGCCGTACCGCCGATACTGGGATTGCAGGGCAGATTGCCTATGGCGTCAAGACTTATCGAAAACATGACCGTTTTCATGCCGAGTCTTGCCGAGGCAAGCGCCGCCTCCGCTCCCGCATGACCGCCGCCGATTACGGCAACGTCGAATTTATCTAAAATCATACCTCGTCCTCGTATTCGATTTCAACAGTCTTTTTCTCGTTATCCTTCAAGAAGGTTTTTTCGATTATACGCGCCGCATAAAATTCCATGGGATAACGTAAGAACATATAGCCCAGGGAAAGACCTATGAACACAAGCCCCACAGACCCCGTTACTCCGAAAAGCCCGAACGGTACGGTTATGATCGCCGCGGAAATAAGCGTGAGCAGCAGACATAGGGGCAGGTGCGCAAGCATTATGATAAGCGAGTTTTTGAACAAATCCTTGAATTTCGTTTCAAAGGTTATCATTATCTGATATATGAACGGGTGCATCATGGTATATACCAAAAGTCCGACGCTCAGAACGTATACAAGTATCGTTGCTATGGTTTTTGCTTCGCCCGCCTTTGCCATATTGAAGTAGAAGGTTATCGCCGTAGGCGCAAGCACGAATACGAGAATATCCACCAAAAGCACCAAAAAGCCCTGCTTTGCATTCTCCTTTGCCTTATCCTTGCCGTCGCTCCATACCCAGACGGGCTGTTCGCGGGTAAAGCATCTGAACACATACGAAAGTCCAGCCGAGGCAGGGCCTGCGCCCCACATCGTTACAAAGAATATCGCGATCGTTGAGCATATACCGAAGGTGACCGTGCCGAGCTGTCCCGATATTTGCGCCTCGGGTACGCCGTTTGCCTGCATTATCTCCATGGCGGATTGCTGTATCGCCGTGATCGGCTGTATAAACACAAAAACCGTAAGCAGATATACAAGCACAATAACGGGTATGCTGAATATCGAATACAAAACTCCCGCATGGAGGAAGTTTGAAAATTTCCTCCCGATTATCTCCAGATAGAGAAATATACCCTTCTTTTTCGGTGCGTTTTTGTCAACTCCCGGACCCGGCTTGTCATAGCCTCCAAAGAAAAATCCCATGTTTGTTTTCATCGCCTTTCAAAAATATTTTTACATTATCCGTTATTATACCATAAAAATACCTCCGTTACAATACGCAAAAAGCCCAAAATCGGAAATTATTGTTTTCCGCAATTTTTTATTTGTACATTACGCCGCCGGTCGTGCCGTTTTTTCTCTTGAAATTTCGTCTGTTACGGTGTATAATTACGCTTATAAATTTACGGAGATACGATATGGAAATAGGAAATATAAAAATAAACGGCAAGGCATTTTTGGCGCCAATGGCGGGCATTACCGACTTTACATACCGCCGCATCTGCAAATCCTACGGCGCGGCTGCGGTGTATTCCGAGATGATAAGCGCAAAGGGGCTTTTCTACAACGATAAAAAAACCGCAGAGCTTATGCGCACCGACGATGGCGAAAAGCCGTTTGCCGTTCAGATATTCGGGTCGGAGCCTGAGATCATGGCAAAAATCGTCCCAAAGGTGATCGAAATTTCAAACCCCGATATAATAGATATAAATATGGGCTGTCCCACGCCGAAAATCGTAAACAACGGCGACGGAAGCGCGCTGATGAAAAATCCCGCCCTGGCGGGAGAAATAATGCGCGCGGTAGCCTCCGCCTCACCCGTACCCGTTACGGCAAAGCTACGCAGCGGCTGGAATGAGGAAAACGCCGTCACGGTCGCAAAAATACTTGAAGAAAACGGCGCGGCGGCGATATCCGTACACGGCAGAACTCGGAATCAGTTTTACAAGGGGAGCGCCGATTGGGGCGTTATAGGCAGGGTAAAAGCAGCCGTATCCGTACCCGTTATCGGGAGCGGCGATATATTCACCGCCGAGGACGCAGGCAAAATGCTGTCCGAAACGGGCTGCGACACGGTCATGGTCGCGCGCGGCGCACAGGGAAACCCGTTTATATTCAGGCAAATAAACGAGCTTTTAAAAACCGGCGCCGTAAGCTACATCCCCACCCCAAAAGAGCGTGTGGAGCAGGCGATCTTACATATTGAAGCGCTGGTCGAGGCACTTGGCGAATACAGGGGCGTATGCGAGGCAAGAAAGCATATTGCGTGGTACATAAAGGGTTTACCCAACGCCTCGGCAATAAAAACGCAGGTCTTTAAAACAAGCGATTGTGAGAATGTGAAAAAGCTGTTATACGGATATTTACAGACACTTGGCTAAAATACGACTTTTTTTGAAATATTTTGCTTTTTCTCTTGAAAAACACGGATAAAAATGTTACAATATCAGAAATATTCGACGGGAGGCAAACAGTATGGAAAATAAATTTGTAAAAGAGGGTCTGACATTCGACGACGTGTTGCTGATACCTCAGGAATCGGAGGTCACACCCAACGAAATCGAGCTTACGACTTATCTTACCAAAAACATCAAGCTTAATGTTCCTATCATGAGCGCCGCTATGGACACCGTTACCGAATCGGCAATGGCTATTGCGATTGCAAGAGAGGGCGGAATAGGTATTATCCACAAGAATATGACTATCGAACAGCAGGCGGCTGAGGTGGATAAGGTAAAGAGGTCTGAAAACGGCGTTATCGCAAACCCGTTCAGCCTGAGCGCAAACCATACGCTTAAGGACGCCAACGACCTTATGGCAAGGTACAAGATCTCGGGCGTACCTATCTGCGATGCCGACAACAAGCTTATAGGTATCATTACAAACCGCGATCTTCGCTTTGAAACGGATTTTACCAAAAAAATAAGCGAGGCTATGACAAGCAAGAATATCATAACCGCGCCCGAGGGCACAACGCTTGAGGCGGCGCAAAAGATCCTCTCAGAGCATAAAATAGAAAAGCTCCCGATAGTTGATGATGATATGCACCTTAAAGGTCTTATCACGATAAAGGATATTGAAAAAGCTATCAGATACCCCAATTCGGCGCGTGACGAAAACGGCAGATTGCTGACGGGCGCCGCTATAGGCGTTACGGACGATGCGCTTGAACGTGTACAGGCACTTGTCAATGCGGGAGTCGACGTTTTGGGACTTGACAGCGCACACGGTCATTCAAAGAATATCATAAACAAGGTAAGGGAAATAAAGGCCGCATTCCCCGACGTTCCCATTATTGCGGGAAATATCGCCACAGGCGAAGCGGCACAGGCTCTTATCGACGCCGGCGCAGACTGTCTTAAGGTCGGCATAGGCCCCGGCTCGATATGCACCACAAGAATCGTAGCGGGCATCGGCGTTCCGCAGATCACGGCGATCTATGATGTTGCGCAGGTGGCTAAGAAATACGGCATCCCCGTTATAGGTGACGGCGGTATCAAGTATTCGGGCGATATCGTAAAAGCGATCGCCGCAGGCGCAGACGTTATTATGATGGGGTCACTGCTTGCAGGCTGCGACGAGGCACCCGGCGAATTTGAAATATACCAGGGCAGACGGTTTAAGGTATACAGGGGTATGGGCTCGCTTGCCGCAATGGAAAAGGGCTCAAAGGACAGATATTTCCAGACAGGCTCGAAAAAGCTTGTTCCCGAAGGCGTTGAGGGACGTATCCCCTACAAGGGACCGCTTTCCGACACTGTATTCCAGCTTCTCGGCGGCTTGCGTTCGGGCATGGGCTACTGCGGTACAAGAACTATCCCGGATCTGCAGAAAAACGGAAAGTTTATCCGCATAACCGGCGCAGGACTTAAGGAAAGCCACCCGCACGATATTTATATCACAAAGGAAGCTCCCAACTATACACAGGGATAAGATAAAAATAACAACGGAATTTAACGGTTCCGTTGTTGTTTTTTATTTATTGAAAACATTGACATTATACGAAAATTTAATTATAATTATGTTGTTATCAGGTATGGTTAAATGATTTTTAACGCGTGATCACGCTTACATCAAAAATCATATCGTATTCGGCGTTCAAAATTTCCTTGATAAGAATTATCTCATCGGGATAAAGATGCCTTTGCCCAACCTCTATTTTGGCTATTGCACTTCGTGTTACATCGCACCCCCGAAGCTGTAGCTTTGCAGATAATTCTTCCTGTGTCATTTTGTTTTTTTCACGTATATTCCTTATATTTGCGCCAATTTGCTTTTCAATTATTCTATTCATAATATCACCGTTTAAATAAATCAAAAAAACTCTTGACAATATTATATTGTAATATTATAATAATTTTGCACCTATATAGGAGCAACAAAAAATTGCTGCTCAGATTGTCGCCAAATTAAGACGTAAAAGAATTTTGCATTGTTTTTCAAAAATTAAATATTGCTGATTGCTTTTCGGATTTTTAACAAAAAAACAGCTGTAGCTTGCCGATTTTTTAAATCGGTATTGCTACAGCCATATTTTTTATTAACCCATATTCAATGCGTCCTGAAGCCACCAGCTGCCTATATCCAGCGCCTTATACAGATTTTCACGCTCCGCCTTTCTGAACACCTGTCCCTTGCCCAGCTCCTGCGTGTTGTCCATAAGCTGGATCTTTACCTTTGTCGGAATCTTTTCGGCCTCCATTACCTGCTCCTCCGTTATATCCAGAACAAGTATATATTTATCCTCAAGATTACCGTAATATATTCTGTCGCCGCATTTTATAAGCGGTTTTCCGTTATATGTGAGCAGTTTTTTCTTCTTTGCCGCCATTATTTTGCACTCCCTTCAATAAAACATCATAACCTATCGACTATTGTACCACAATACTGCTATAATTTCAACTGTTTTATAAACTTAAAAAAATAAGAGGTGATAACACCTCTTGATTTTTTGTTTTTACGCAAGCTTTGCAAGCTTTAGGGCAAGCTGTGATTTCTTTCTCGCAGCCTTGTTCTTATGGATAATCCCCTGCGAAACGCTCTGGTCAAGCTTCTTTGAAGCCTCACTGAACAACGCCTTTGCATTATCCTTTTCGCCCTGCGCGACTGCCGCTTCAAACTTCTTGATAGCTGTCTTTAAGGCAGTCTTGTGTGCAAGGTTGATAGCTGTCTTTTTCTCAATAACCTTAACACGCTTCTTTGCCGACTTGATATTAGGCATTACTGTTACACCTCCACAAATTTAATCTATAATACCGTAACAGTATACTACATCTTATCAAGAATTGCAAGCTATTTTTTCAGATATTTTAATATTTATGTAATATCAACAAATAACCAGGCCTTTAAATACCGGTTTATGACAATAAAATTGTATTATAGTAGTCAAGACTTTTGAATTTTTTATCAAGCTGCGCCGAAACATATCCCTGCGCGATTTTATTAAGGTAGTCTATCATTTGCTCCGACGCTTCAAACGAAAGCATCCTTTTGTTATCACAGCCCGTTATGTATCTGATCGCATCGACCACCGCTTTATTCACCTTTACCGCACCGGCGCCGCAGACCTTACACACCGCTCCGCCCTTTAAAAGGTCAAAGGCGTGTACCTCGTCGCTTCCGCATTCAACGCACTTATCAAGTGCCGGCATATACCCGCCCATCGACATAAGCCGCAGCTCATATACTGCTTTTGCCTTTTTTATATCCGCATCCCTGTACGCAAGCGCATACAGGGTATTAAGATAAAGACCGAGGATATTGTCATCGGCATTGTTCTCACCCAAAATCTCATAGGTAATATCGCCAAGATACGAAACAAGCGCAAGCTTTTTTATATCGCAGCTTATCGGATAAAAGCTGTCGGTAATATCCGCGCCCTTTACGCTCATAAGTCTGCCGCCGTTTGCAGCCAGTGAGAACGTGCCGTAGCACAGCACCTGACTTGATGCGGCATTTGAGCTTTTGGATTTTCCCGCACCGTAGCTTATCGCCTTTATGATCCCGGTACCTTCACCGAAAATGCTGAGTATTCTGTGCCCGTCGCCGTAAGCGGACTGCTTTATCACGATACCCTTGACGAATGAATTTGCCATTTTCCGTTCTCCGTTTTCTTTTCCGTGAGTTTATAGAGCAGATATACGTTTATATCTCCTGTTTTTACAAATGCCTTCCACAAAAACAAGCTCAGTTCCATAAGATCCGCCTCCGAAAATCAAATATACTCATCTGTAGTTTATTTCATTTTCCGGCGGTTATACTGTCACATATTGTATGTCAATTATCCGTATAACCGAAATTTTTTATCATAAAATCGCTGTTTCGCCAATCGGGCTTTACCTTTACCCACAGCTCTAAATACACCTGTTTATCAAGCATTTTTTCGATATCGCTTCTTGCCATTTGCCCGATACGCTTTAGCATCGCGCCGCCCTTGCCGATGATTATACCCTTATGCGTAGCCTTTTCACAGTATATATTTGCATATATCTCGGTGATTTTTTCCTTTTCCTTTACCTTTGATATTTCAATGGCGATGCCGTGTGGTATCTCCTTGTCAAGAAGCCACAGCATTTTCTCCCTGATTATCTCCGCCGCTATCTGACGCTCCGGCTGATCCGTCACCGTATCCTCATCAAAAAATGCGGGGCCTTCGTACAAATGCTCCTTTATTTCCGACAAAAGCGTGTCTATTCCGTCGTTTCGCTTTGCACTTATGGGTACGACCGAATCAAAATCGTACATTGACGCATAGTCCGCTATAAGCGGAAGAAGCCTCTCCTTTTCGACGGCGTCCGTCTTATTTATCACAAGGATACAGGGCGCTCCGCTTTTTTTTATGCTTTCGACGATCTTTCGCTCGGTATCGTGTATCTTCCTCGTTGCGTCCGTCACAAGCACCGTAACGTCGGTATCGTTTATCGCACCGTTTGCGGTATTTACCATAAACTCACCCAGCTTATTGTGCGGATCGTGGATGCCGGGCGTGTCTGTAAATATTATCTGTTCAGTATCTGTAGTATAGATTGCCAGTATCTTGTTTCTTGTTGTCTGCGGCTTATCCGAAATAATTGCTATCTTCTGCCCCACTATCTGGTTTAAAAGCGTGGACTTTCCTACGTTCGGCATACCGATTATGGCAACAAAGCCCGATTTGAAATTGTTTTCCATCTAATTCTCCCTTGTAATGTTCAGTTCATTTAATATCCTGTCCTGTTTTTCAAACATTATCCTTTCGTCCTCTTTGCTTGTAACATGGTCATAGCCTAAAAGATGAAGCATGGAATGTGCTATCAAGAATGCGACCTCGCGCTTAAACGAATGATTGTATTCCCTTGCCTGCTCCCTCGCCCGTTCAAGGGATATCACGATATCGCCGAGCATTACCATATCCCCGTCATAGTCAAATTCCGCATCTGCCGTATCTTTATCAAACTCAAGCATCGGAAACGACAGCACATCCGTAACGCTGTCTATCCCACGCTGCTCCCTGTTTATCTCCCTTATGGCTTCATTATCAACAAGCGTTATGCTTATTTCGGCGTCAAAGTCACATTCTTCAAGCTCCAGCGCCTTGTTGCAGACCGCTTCAAATAATTCATTAAGCTCCGGCGTCAGGACTTCCTTATCCTGTTCATTTCCTATTATCAGCTCTGACATTGCGTTTTCTCTTTTCCCTTTCCTCGTCGTATTTTGCGTACGCCTTTATGATCTTCTGCACAAGCGGATGACGGACAACGTCCTTTTCCGTAAGATAACAAAACTGTATATCCTCGATATTTTTAAGCACCCTCTCCGCCTCTTTTAAGCCCGACCTCTTTTCGCCGGGCAGATCTATCTGCGTAACATCTCCCGTCACTATCGCCTTTGAGCCGTAGCCTATACGGGTAAGAAACATTTTCATCTGCTCGGGGGTGGTATTCTGCGCCTCGTCCAGGATTATAAAGGCATTGTCAAGCGTTCTTCCCCTCATATACGCAAGAGGCGCAACCTCTATAACACCCTTCTCCTGATGCTTCAAAAAGCTCTCGCCGCCAAGCATCTCATACATTCCGTCATAAAGCGGTCTTAAATACGGATCGACCTTGTTCTGAAGATCACCCGGCAAAAAGCCTAATTTTTCGCCCGCCTCCACCGCAGGGCGGGTAAGGATTATCCTGTTTACCTCCTTTGCCCGCAGCGCGGTGACCGCCTTTGCAACGGCAAGATACGTTTTACCTGTTCCGGCAGGTCCTATGCCAAACACTACCGTGTTATTGTCAATGGCCTCTACATACCTTCTCTGTCCCAAGGTTTTTGCCTTTATCGGCGTGCCCTTTATGTTTATCGCAACACAGTCGTTACCCAAAAGCTTCATATCAAAGCCGCCGTTCTCCTGCACCATGGTTATGGCGTAGAGTACCTTTTGCTCGTCTATCGCCTCGCCGCGCTCCAGTATCTGGACAAGCAGCGTTATGACCTGCCTTGCACGCTCTGTGTTTTCCTCCTCGCCCGCGATCCTCAGCGACTGATCACGCGCGGATATCTGTACATTCAACGCCTTTTCGACAAACCTGATATTTTCGTCAAAGCTTCCGAATAACGCCTGCATATCAAGCGCCGGCGGCATCTGTATCTCCGTATTGCTCAATTTCTTCACTCCTTATCGGCTCTTTTGTTCCTATATTTTCTATAAAGCTTACCGTACATTCGACCTCTATTTCATCATCGCTTATTTTCCTGTAACCGGCTTTTTCGTCAAGCTTTTCCGATTTTATCCCAAGAGCGGAGCATATCTCCTCTTCAAGCCTATCCCTTGCCATATCAAAGGCAAGCTCCTCGCTTATGGGATTTTTTATCCTATTTGTTTTTATGTAATTTTCGCATAGGATTCCGATACCCGCATAGCCTGTAAACGGCATTTTAAGCTCATGTAAATATTTTTCCGTTCTGTAGGTTTGATAATTGACCCTTTTTCTTCCGTACAGGTTATATTTTTTCCCGAAAAGCTCCAGGGTATAATACTTTTTATGCTCCTTTTGACATTCCTCTTTTACCGTATAAAGCTTTTGCCTTACGGTTTTTTTATGTACCGTATACGCATATACCTCGCCAAGCGCATGGACATACATATAGTTTTCGGCACTGCCCTCTTTAAATGCACGCACCCTGCCCGAAATCAGGGTATCGCCCTTAAATACGGCGTCGCCCGCCTTAAGGGCGGTTTCCCCCGCCTTTACGGTCACGCTTTTTATTATGCCCTCCGCCGTCGATACAATGCTGCACGGCTTTGATATGTCTATCATATTATCGACCGTTCTGCGATTTAAAACTCTTACGTCCGCCTTCGTTCCGTCAAGATACACCCATAGCCAGGCTATACCGTCCGTATGGTTTATGATATCGTTCTTTATGGCGTATATATCCTTGATATCCCGTTTTTTTGCGCCCACAAAAACGCCGTTATCCCTTAGCATCTGCGAAAGCATGGGTATATCCCCGGGCTTTGCGCCGTGTATTTCGACCGTCCAGATATAAGACGATGTCACAAACAAAAGCAGGAAGGATATCACGGAACAGACCAAAAAGACGTACCTGTGCCTGTATTTTCTTACAAAATGGTATATTCCGCATTTTTTAAGTATTCTTACCCGCACTCCGCAGTCACGGGCTATCCCGCGCAGACGCTTAAAATCAGACCGTCCGACGCTTATCACAACGCCGCCCTTACACGGCTTTGTCGTGCGTATGGGTATTTTTTTGCCCAGGCAGATATTTAAAAAACGCTCGTAATTTTTCCCGCTTATTTCTATTATAACATACCCTTTAAGAAAATCAAAGAATTTATTTAACATTTTTGCCTCTTTGTCATATATTAAAAAATTCCACTCTTGACACTGCCCCGCGAATAAAAATATCCTCCGGGCGCAGGCTCTGTATCAAAAGCCCCCTGCCCTCTATCAAAAGCACCCCGTCCTTTATAAAAAGCCTTATGATATCCTGCTTGTATTCGATTATGCCCCGGTAATTTTCTATGTATATTTCGCTGTTTCCCGCCATTGTTATATGCGCATCGTCCGTTACCGCTTCCCTGCTCACCGAAAACGAATCCGCAAACCGCTCCTTTAACCTTTTCACTGTTCCCTCAACTTCTTCCTTATTCACTATTCCTTATTACCTAAATTTATGTTACGGCTTATGTTTTAATTACACGCTTTTTGACATATAGATATACAAATAACCGATAACGGAGTGATAGTGTGAAAAAAATATTTTTACCCCTGCTTGCCGCAGGCACGGTGATCCTTATCCTCGCGGACGCGCCGAGGGCGATAACGTATGCCCGCGACGCCATGTCGCTGTGCGCCGAAGTTATAGTCCCCACTCTTTTCCCGTTTTTTGTGTGTGCGAATATTCTCATATATTCGGGAGTATGCCAAAGTCTTTCAAGAGCGTTTACGTTCTGTATGCGCCCGCTTTTTAACGTATCGCCCGCAGGAAGCAGCGCATTTATCCTCGGAATAGTAAGCGGCTACCCTTTGGGCGCCGCGACGGCGGGCGAGCTTTATAAAAACGGGTATATAACCAAAACGGAGGCGGAACGGCTTTTATCCTTTTGCAACAACAGCGGGCCTTTGTTTATCCTCGGCTCGATAGGCGCCGCAATGTACGGAAATATCAGGTACGGAGCTGTTTTATACGCCATACATATCATAGCGTCTGTCATTGTCGGGATACTGTTCCGCTTTTATAAGCACAAAAGCTATATAGCCCCCGATACCGTTATGACTCAGCCCGTAAAAGGCTGCGGCGAGATTTTTTCTGTCGCCCTTAAAAACTCTGTGCAGACCATACTTACCGTATGCGGCTCGGTAATAATTTTCAGTATGGCGTCAAGGCTCATGCTTGACCTTATACCTATGTCACCGACCGCAGACGCGCTTCTTTCGGGGCTTATGGAGTTTGTAACCGGTACGGTCAAAATTTCAAACCTCACCTTGCCCGTAATGCAAAAGCTTATGTTAAGCGCCCTCATCGTCGGATTTGCGGGCTTTGGCGTGCATATCCAGGTAATAGCGGTCATAGCAAGGTATGAGCTTTCGCTCCTTCCGTATTTTTTGGGAAAGGCGCTTCACGGCATAATATCGTTTTTGCTGATGTGGCTTTGGTTTTCAAAATTCCCTATAACCACAGCCGTATTTTCGCCCTCCGTTTCAAAAACGGCGGCGGCAGCCTCAGCCTGCGAGGCTGTGGCGGCAGCTGTGACGGTATTTTTAAGCGTCGTATTTTCCCTGCTTTTTTATGCGAAGAAAAGGCGCTTTAAAACACCATTGTAATAAATGTATTTTTTGTCTAATTTCTGAAACAAAATTGATATATTTTTTTGCCGTTATTTTTGCAAATTTCAGTTGACAAAGTGTTACTGTGATGTTATACTCTATTGTGCTGACAGACGGAAAATTTGCAAAAAAACCACAATATATTGTGTTTTACAGTTTTTTTACGGGCTTGTGGATATATTATTTCCAGACGGTAAAAATACGGATAAAACGGACTTTAAGATACGGAGAAAAGGGACATGAAAGAGTTTGAACAATGGGCGGGCTTTAAAGGCGATAAATGGAAGCTTGAAATAAATACGAGGGATTTCATTCAGAACAATTACACCCCCTATGACGGTGATGAAAGCTTTTTGGCGGGGGCTACCGACGCCACGAACAGGCTTTGGGAAAAGCTGAAGGAGCTTCAGAAGGAGGAACGCGCAAAGGGCGGCGTTCTTGACATGGATACCGATATCGTGTCGGGGCTTACCTCGCACAAGCCCGGCTATCTTGACAAGGAGCTTGAACAGATAGTGGGCCTGCAGACGGACAAGCCTCTAAAGCGTGCGTTTATGCCGTTCGGCGGTATCAAGATGGCGGAGGAGGCGCTTACGACCTACGGCTATACCCCAAATCCCGAGCTTCACAGGATATTTACCGCCTACCACAAAACCCATAACCAGGGCGTATACGACGCATACACTCCCGAAATGCGTGCCGCAAGACGGAACAAGATCATAACGGGACTTCCCGACACCTACGGCAGAGGCAGGATCGTCGGCGATTACAGGCGAATCGCCCTTTACGGTATGGATGTTATAATAGCTGAAAAGCAAAAGGACTTTTCAAACTGCGGCGAGGGCACGATGAGTGAGGACGTTATCCGTCTGCGTGAGGAGATAACGATGCAGATAAACGCCTTAAACGGCATTAAGGAAATGGCAAAGCTTTACGGCTTTGATATTTCAGAGCCTGCAAGGAACGCAAAAGAGGCGTGCCAGTGGCTGTATTTTGGCTATCTTGCGGCAATAAAGACGCAAAACGGCGCGGCAATGAGCATCGGCAGGATATCTACGTTCCTCGATATTTATATCAAGCGTGATATGGATATGGGCGTACTGACCGAAACGGAGGCGCAGGAGATAATAGACCACCTCGTTATGAAGCTCAGAATGGTGAAATTTGCAAGGATCCCGTCATATAACGAGCTGTTTTCGGGGGATCCCGTATGGGCAACGCTGAGCATTGCCGGCAAGGGCATCGACGGGCGGTCAATGGTAACAAAGAGCGATTTCAGGTTCCTGCACACGCTTGAAAATATGGGGCCGTCGCCCGAGCCGAATCTTACGGTGCTGTATTCCTCGGAGCTTCCCGAGGCGTTCAGGAGCTATGCAAGCTCCATATCCATACGCACAAGCTCGATACAGTATGAAAACGACGACGTTATGCGCGTCGAATGGGGCGATGATTACTCGATATGCTGCTGCGTATCGGCTACCCAAACAGGTAAGGAAATGCAGTTCTTCGGTGCAAGAGCAAACCTTGCAAAATGTCTGCTCTATGCGATAAACGGCGGCGTAGACGCAAAAACAAGGGTGCAGGTAGGACCCAAGTATAACGCTATAAAATCCGAATACCTTGACTATGCCGAGGTAATGGAAAAATATGACGCTATGATGGAATGGCTTGTTGACGTGTATGTTAACACCTTAAATCTTATCCATTATATGCACGATAAATATTACTATGAGGCGGCGGAAATGGCGCTTATTGACACGAACGTGCGCCGTACCTTTGCAACGGGCATTGCGGGCTTTTCGCACGTTGTTGACTCGTTATCGGCGATAAAATATGCAAAGGTAAGGACTATCCGTGACGAGAGCGGTTTTGTTGTCGATTTTGAAACGACGGGCGATTTCCCCAAATACGGAAATGACGACGACAGGGCGGACGATATTGCGGTATGGCTTTTGGGTACGTTTATAGACAAGGTCAAAAAACGCCACACCTACCGTAACAGCGAGCCTACAACGTCTATCCTTACGATCACGTCAAACGTCGTATACGGTAAGGCGACAGCGTCACTGCCCGACGGCAGGAAAGCGGGCGCGCCGCTTGCGCCGGGCGCAAACCCGTCATACGGCGCAGAGCAAAACGGGCTTTTGGCGTCGCTTAATTCGCTTACAAAGCTTCCGTATAAGTGGGCGCTTGACGGTATATCGAATACGCAGACCATAAGCCCCGATACCCTCGGGCATACCGATGATGAAAGGATCGCAAACCTTGTAAGCGTGCTTGACGGATATTTTGACAAGGGCGCGCATCATCTGAACGTAAACGTGTTCGGAACGGAAAAGCTTATCGACTGCATGGAGCATCCCGAAAAGGAGGAATACGCAAACTTTACGATCCGTGTTTCGGGCTACGCCGTTAAATTTATAGACCTTACACGCGAGCAGCAGCTTGATGTCATTTCAAGAACCTGCCATAAATCAATGTAAATTTTACATTGTGTAAATTATTTCAGTAGGGGGGCGACTTAATGACACCGCTATGCGGTGTCATTAGACCGCCCGCTATTTTTATAATTTAAAAATGCGTAAATGGGTATTGCAATTTGTAGGGCAGGGGCTCTATCTACGGCGTTGTTGCTACGCAACTCGCCTATAAATTGCAGAGCAATTTATAAAGGCTCCTGCCGTTTACAACATGCGTTGTCGGGGAAGGTTGGAGCAAGCCCCAACCCTACAACCATACCAATTAACAAAATCGTTATCTGGTATAATGGTAGGGACAGGCGTCCTCGACTGTCCGTAATATAACCCAAAATCCACCACACCGTAGGGGCGGATATCATCCGCCCGCTGTTATCGGCACAATATACGGTATAAACGAGCGCCCGCTGTTCACGGCACAAATAACCCAAAATTCACCACCACACAGGAGGCAAAATATGACTAAAGGAAAAATCCATTCATTTGAAACCTTTGGCGCGGCGGACGGTCCGGGCGTGCGCTTTTTGGTCTTTATGCAGGGCTGTAATTTCCGCTGTAAATACTGCCATAACCCCGATACCTGGGACAAGGATAAGGGCATGGAGGTAACAGCTGATGCGGTTATAGAAAAAGCACTCCGCTACAAGGCCTACTGGGGCAAGGACGGCGGAATAACCGTAAGCGGCGGCGAACCGCTTTTGCAGATTGATTTTTTAACGGAACTTTTTAAAAAGGCAAAGGAAAACGGTATAAATACAACTATTGACACCGCAGGCGAACCGTTTACATTTGACGAGCCGTTTATTTCAAAATTTGACGAGCTTATCAAATATACAGACCTTGTGATACTGGATATAAAATCCGCAGATAAGAAAAAGCATAAACTTGTTACCGGCTTTGACGGCGAAAACGTAAAGGAAATGGCAAAATATCTTGATAAGCTTGGTATTCCCGTCTGGATACGCCACGTGCTTGTCCCAAATCTTACGGATTTTGATAATGAGCTTGATATGCTCGGCGATTTTAT
>CACZPW010000157.1 GCA_902783115.1 uncultured Ruminococcus sp.
AGACGATTTCCAGAGCATTATAACTGCCGCAGGCGTTCAGCTTGACATAGGCTACAAGCAGACGTTTGAGTATGAGAAACAATGGCTGCATCCGCTTGCCGTTGAAGGCATTACAATGTATGAAGAAAACGATTATTTCTTAGACTTGTTCCCGGATCTCAGCTCTGCGTATACACCCGAAGAATTTGAAAAATATACGGAGCTTTATACTCCTATCCAAACATACCTTACGGAAACGGAGCAGAAATGGTTATACGGCGTAAATGACGTAAATACAGAGTATGACGCATTCATAGAACAGCTCAAAAAGCTCGGTATCGACGAGCTTATCAAAATTCAGCAGAGCGCATATGACAGATATAACAGCAACTGATCTGCGCAGACGCTGAGAAACGACGGGATATTTCGCAAATTTAAATTCGCGGAAAGCAAGCAACCACAATGGATTTCGATAATCCATTGTGGCTGTTTCTTGATGTATAAAACTGTTACTGTTCTTTTTGTAACACATATAAATATGTTTCCCTTGCGGCAGACCGAGTTTGTCAGTAGTCTGAACGCAGCCGCAGCAAAAGCTGCGGCTGCGTATTGATACCATAATTCTAAGGAGAGGTCTTTCGTGAAAAGACAAGATATTGGAGCTTTTAATAAGAAAAAAACATCTTCAATAAATCAGATATTAAAAGATATTATAAGGGACAGACGCTTGTATCTTCTTCTGCTTCCTTTTATCGCATATTATATTATTTTTATCTATAAGCCAATGGGCGGCCTCGTAATAGCTTTTAAAGACTACAGTATTTACAAAGGCATTGCGAAAAGTCCATGGGTCGGATTTAAATATTTTGAAAAGTTTTTTGGGGGCCCGTATTTCTGGAGACTTTTAAAAAACACATTGGTAATAAATCTGTATTTGTTGATTTTCGGTTTTCCGGCGCCGATACTGCTTGCTATTTTGCTAAATGAAGTAAGACAGGTAAAGCTTAAAAAAGTTATTCAGACGGCTACATATATGCCTTATTTCATTTCCGCGGTCGTAGTTGTCGGTATTGTAACAAATCTGCTTTCTCCCTCCTCGGGACTTATTACGAATTTCTTTGCCAAAATAACAGGAGAGCGGCCGTATTTTCTGATGCTGCCTCAGTATTTCAGACCGGTTTATACGACCATGTCAATATGGCAGAATTTAGGTTACAGTTCCGTTATATATATTGCGGCTCTCGCGGGCGTTGACACGGAGCTTTATGAAGCGGCCGTTTTGGACGGAGCGGGCAAGCTGAAACAGATATGGCATATAACGCTTCCGGGAATTCTGCCGACGATAATGGTCATGCTTATTCTGAGAATAGGCGAGATGATGAGCATTTCCACCGATTCAATTCTTCTGCTGCAGCAGCCTTCGACATATGAGGTTTCAGACGTAATCGCAACTTATGTTTACCGTGAGGGCATAAGAGGAAACAATTTCTCTCTTGCAACCGCAGTAGGACTGTTTAATTCCATTGTAGCGCTGGTTTTGGTTTGGACAGCTAACATTATCAGCAAAAAAGTAACGGAAGAAGGAATCTGGTAATGAAACAATCACGAGGAGAAAAAATATTTTATTTTTGCGATGTTGTTTTTTTGATACTCCTGACATTGCTTATGATATATCCCATTGTATATGTAATATCCGCGTCGCTCAGTTCGGGCAACGCGGTTGTAACGGGCAAGGTTGTTTTATTCCCCGTTGATTTTGATTTGTCTGCATATAAAATGGTGCTTAAAAACAACTCGATTTGGATTGCGTACGCAAACAGTATCTTCTATACGGTTTGCGGTACGCTAATCAGCGCTTTTCTCACAATATGCGGAGCATATCCGCTGTCAAAAGAAAGGCTTCGCGGCAGAAAAGCAATAACGTTTATGATTGCGCTTACCCTGTGGTTTACCGCCGGCATGATACCTATGTACCTTAATTTCCGCGACCTCGGTCTTTTGAATACAAGACTCGGTATTTTGCTTCACGGCGCCGCTTCAACGTTTAACTTTATTCTCATGAAAAACTTTTTCCAGTCAATTCCGAAAAGTCTGGAAGAAGCGGCAAATATAGACGGGGCTAACGATTATCACGTTCTTTTCAAAATATTTTTGCCGCTGTCCTTGCCGTCTATCGCGACCATTGCCCTTTTCTATGCGGTTGCGAGATGGAACGAATACCTGTGGCCGATGCTGCTTGTAAATGAGGACAGATTGATGCCTCTGCAGGTAATACTCAAGAAGCTCATAATTGATATGCAGGTCGATATGGAAAAGAACATGGACGTATCACAGAAGGTCACGAGCGAAACGGTTATTTATGCGACAATAGTTGTTGCCGCCCTTCCGATGCTTCTTCTATATCCGTTTATTCAGAAGTATTTTGTAAAGGGCGTTATGGTAGGCTCCATAAAAGGATAATAACATGAAGAATGTATTAAACGATAATAACAAGTGGATTGACGATACATGGTCAAAGATCTTAATAAAAC
>CACZPW010000158.1 GCA_902783115.1 uncultured Ruminococcus sp.
CGGCGTTTGAAAAGGTTTGTCAGGCGGGCGGATATCTTAATTTTTTCTTTAACAAGAGTGAATTTATAAAAGAAACAGTCAATGCTGTGGCAAAAAGTGACGGAAATTGGGGAAAATCCGATATAGGAAAGGGTAAAACGGTACTTGTTGAGTATTCATCGCCAAACATTGCAAAGCCTTTTCATATAGGACATTTGTTTTCAACTGCGATCGGTAATTCCCTTGCTAAAATTTATAAATATTTAGGCTATGATGTCAAATCCCTTAACCATATAGGCGACTGGGGTACACAGTTTGGAAAGCTTATATGTGCGTATCACAGGTGGGGAGATAAGGAAACCATTGATAAGGATCCCATAAACGAGCTTTTAAAAATATATGTAAAATTTCATGACGAAGCAAAGAACGATCCGCATCTTGAGGACGAGGCAAGAGAATATTTTAAAAAGCTTGAGGACGGGGATGTGGAAACTGCCGCGCTGTGGCGGCATTTCAGAGAGATTTCGCTAAAAGAATTCAAGCGTGTATACGATATGCTCGGCATCGAATTTGATTCATATAACGGCGAGGCGTTTTATTCGGATAAAATGCAGGAGGTCGTTGATATACTGACGGAAAAGAATCTGCTTGTTGAATCAGAGGGCGCAAAGGTCGTTGATCTTTCTGATATGAATATACCGCCGTGCATCATATTAAAGTCCGACGGTGCCACCATTTACGCAACCCGTGATATTGCCGCCGCGCTTTACAGGCACAGAACCTATGATTTTTATAAGAACATATATGTTGTGGGGACGCCGCAGGCGCTTCATTTCAAGCAAATATTTGCCGTTATGGAAAGAGCGGGTTGGGAATGGAGCAAGGGTTGTGAGCATGTAGGCTTTGGGCTGGTAAAGCTGCCCGGCAAGAGTATGTCTACAAGACACGGCGATGTGGTATTTTTGGAAGATGTTTTGAATGAGTCCATAGAAAAAACACGCGCCGTTATAGACGCAAACGATACCGTCAAGGAAAACCGTGACGAGGTATCAAAGAAAATAGGCATAGGTGCGATCCTCTATACATTCTTAAAAAATTCCCGTGAAAAGGATATAGTTTTTTCATGGGATACCATGCTTGACTTTGAAGGTGAGAGCGCGCCTTATTGCCAGTATTCGTATGCAAGAGGAAAAAGCATACTTCGCCGCGCCGGTGAGCTTGATTATAAAAATGCGGATATGTCCGGCATCACAGACCCCGACGCATATAGCCTTGTAAAGCATTTGAGTGCATTTAATAACGCCGTAGTATCGGCTGCAAACAAAAACGAGCCGTTTTATATAAACAGATACGTTACAGACCTTGCAAAGCTGTTCAATAAATTCTACAACACAAATCCGATATTAAAACCAGACGTTGACGAAAAAACAAAGCTTGCAAGACTTAAGATAGTCGATGCGGTATGCTCCGTCATAAAATCGGCGCTGGGGCTTTTGGGTATCGAAACGGTCGAAAGTATGTAACAAAACCCGGGGAATAAGAGCGGTTATTCCCTGTTTTTGTGCCCCGCAAAAATGAAAATGGGAAATGAGTATTTTAAAGAAAATCAAAGAAAATCGACGAAAATCAAAGCAAAATATAAAAAGTTAAAAAACTTTTCAAAAAAGTATTGACAACGGTAATAAAAGGTAGTAAAATACACCGGACAGCCAAGATATAGGTTATTTTGGCGATATGATGAAAATTTTATGGGAGGAAACATCAATGAATTCAAGCTATATTTTAAAGCCGGCAGATGTTGATAGAAAATGGTATATCATTGATGCGGCAGACAAGCCGTTGGGACGTGTTGCGGCAGCAGCAGCGCATATCCTGCTCGGCAAGCATAAGCCGACATACACACCGCATGTTGACTGCGGCGATCATGTTATCGTTATCAACGCTGATAAGGCAGTATTGACAGGTAATAAGTTAAACCAGAAGGTGCGTTACTATCACACCGGTTGGGTTGGCGGCATTAAGGAGATCAAGTACAGCGAGCTTATGGTAAAGGCACCTGAAAAGGCTATGTCATACGCTGTAGGCGGAATGCTTCCAAACAACACGATCGGAAGAAAGTCGGCTACAAGACTTCGTGTATATCAGGGCACAGATTATGCCGAAAAAGCACAGAAGCCTATTGAATGGACAGGCGAGATTAAATAAGGAGGATTTTTGATATGGCAAAAGAACAGTACTATGGTACAGGTAGAAGAAAGTCTTCCGTTGCAAGAGTTCGTCTTGTTCCCGGAAGCGGAAGTATTACAATAAACGGAAGAAATATCGACGACTATTTCGGTCTTGATACATTAAAGGTTATCGTTCGTCAGCCGCTTGTTCTTACAAAGACAGAGGGCAAGTTTGATATTATCGTCAAGGTAGAGGGCGGCGGCTTTACAGGTCAGGCAGGCGCTATCCGTCACGGTATCTCAAGAGCATTGCTTGAGGTTGATACAGACGCATATCGTGCAGA
>CACZPW010000159.1 GCA_902783115.1 uncultured Ruminococcus sp.
CAAGTTTGATACCCGCGGAATTGATGAGCCGAATTGGTGGACAAACGGCGTATGGCCGGCTCTTATGTGGCTTATGTATGTGGGTACGGGAAACGATATGTATAAGGATATCGCCCAAGCTGCGGAGGATAAGCTTGACAGGGCGCTTGAATATCCCGAAAAATTAAGCCATGACGTTTCGTTCCTCTGGAATATTTCATCGGGCGTTAATTACCGTCTTACCGGTAATATCAAATCAAAGCGCAGATGGAGCATCGCAGCCTCGTTGCTGGCGGGGCGGTATAATACCGAGGGCGGCTTTATACGTGCCTGGGAGGCGGCTCCTGAGGAGAGCAGAGCCGGATATACTATAATCGACTGCCTTATGAATATCCCCATTCTTTACCGTACCGCTAAGGAGCTTGGAGAGCCGCAGTATATGTATATTGCAAAGCATCAGGCGGATAAGACGATAGAGGATCATTTAAGAGGCGACGGAAGCGTGGTGCATATTGCAGATCACGATTTGCTTGACGGTCATGTGATCAGGACTTTGGGCGGACAGGGCTATGGAGTAGGCTCGTCATGGTCAAGGGGACAGGCATGGGGCATATACGGATTTATGCTTTCCTACATATACACGGGCGAAGAAAAGTATCTTGACGCGGCAAAGCAGATCGCTCACTATTTTATAGCAAACGTATGTGACGATTATTTGCCGAAATGCGATTTCAGATCGCCCAAAGAGCCTGTATTTTACGATTCTACCGCAGGAGCGATAGCTGTTTGCGGACTTATTGAAATAGCAAGGGCAGTCCCCGAATATGAAAAGCCGCTGTATATGAATGCGGCGATGAATATCCTAAAAGCAATGGAGGAAAAATTCTGCAACTGGGATAAGGAAACAGACGGTATATTGTATTTTGGTACGGAGCTTTATCATGGAGAAAACAAGCAAAATATGTATATAATATACGGCGATCTGTTCTTTGCCGAGGCACTGCTTAAATTAAAGAATGTTGATTTTTTACTTTGGTAAAGTAGAAGAGGTATGCTATGGAAAAAGACGTTGACATTTTAGAAACCAACGCCGAAGGTTATGAACGCATAGTGGAATTTGGCGCATGGACTGTTGCAAATATCAATTATGAGGCAAGATATGACGAGAATAACTTTTACCGGGTCGAGCGGCATATAAAAACCGATGAGGTATTTATTTTGACCGAGGGAGAGGCAACTCTTATCATAGGTGAAAAATTAGAGCGTGTACCTATGGAAAAGGGTAAAATATATAACGTTAAAAAGGCGGTATGGCATCATATCTTCCTTACAAGGGATGCAAAGGTTCTTGTTATTGAAAACTCAGATACCTGTACTGAAAATACAGATTATTGGGATATATAAAAAGAGGCTTTTGGGAAGTCTGATGCGCCCGGTAGGCGGAAAAATTTTTGAAGGGGTTTATATAAAACCGTTTTATGCTTGGAGGCTGTGCTATGAAAAAATTGAATGTGGCGATCATAGGAACGGGCTTTATGGGAAGAGCCCACAGCAATGCGTGGTCGCAGCTGGGGAAGTTTTTCAACATTCCTTTTGAGATAAATCTCAAATGCGTTGCGGGGCGGGATGAAGAGAAAACCCGTAAATTTGCGCAAAGGTGGGGATATGAGGAATATACCGCGGATTGGCATACTCTTTTAAATAGAGACGATATTGACATCATCTGTATACTCACCCCGACAGATGTACACAAGGAAATGGCCGTTGCTGCCATGCAGGCGGGGAAACACGTTGTATGTGAAAAGCCCTGCGCCCTTACATGGCAGGATTGCGAAGAAATGGCGGCGCAGGCGCGCAAGGCGGGAGTGGTATCCTACCTGAATCATAATTACCGCAGAGTACCCGCAGTAGCGCTTGCAAAGAAGATGATCGAAGAAGGGAAGATAGGAACGGTTTATCACTGGAAAGGTGCATATTTGCAGGAGTGGGGCATAAATGCCTCATCGCCCTTCAGATGGCAGTTTGATAAGAATATAGCCGGCGCGGGTCCGCTTTATGATTTATCTTCACATGCGGTTGATCTTGCAAGATTCCTTGTCGGAGAACCAAAGTCCGTTATGGCGATGACAAAAACATTTATAGCAGAGCGTCCCGGGCAACAGGACGGGGAACAAAAAGTGATCCCGGTCACGGTTGACGATGCTGCTTTTATGGTTCTGGAATTTGAGAACGGTGCTCTGGGAAACATTGATTCGACCAGATATGCCGCAGGGCGTAAAAACGGCAATACCTTTGAGTTATATGGCAGTAAGGGCTCGATTTGCTTTGATTTTGAGCGTATGAATGAGCTGGAATTTTATGATAATACCGTACCTGCCTGCGGCAACGGATATAAGAAGATCATTGTAAACGGCGCAGGCTATCCGTATTCGGGTGCATGGTGGCCGGCAGGTCATTCCATCGGATATGAGCATCCGTTTGTTCACGCATTTTATGATTTTGTGCAAGCTATCGAAAATCATTCGGAAATAACTCCGAATTTTGAAGACGGAGCCAGGATCATGAAAGTATTACAGGCGGCACAAAAATCTGCCGAAACGGGAAAGAGAATCGGTCTTGAAGAAGAAGTATAACGGTATGAACGGATAAGATCCGGGAGAACGGGCAGCTTGAACCGTAATGGTTTAAACCGCCTGTTCTTTATTGTGCTAAAAAACGTATATATGCAGACTTAAAAATAAAAATTTTCGTCATATTAAAAAATTTATGTTGAATATCTGCGCATAAAATGATAAAATACAGTGCAACAGAATTATTACGGAGGTAGAGATTATGAAATCGAAGAAATTATTATCCGTTCTTGTGACGCTGTGCATGCTGCTGTCGCTCATGCCGTCGGCACTTGCCGGGAACGGGGATTTTGTTATAAACAGCGCCGAGGATTGGGCGGAGTTTTCCGATTGCATCGCAAGGGGCGATTATGTCGGCGAGGAATGGAAGCTCGGTGCGGACATCACCGTCGATATCTCGGTAACTACGGCGGATTATGCTTCGGGCGCTACGATCGGTACCGAGGCACACCCTTTTGCGGGAACCTTTGACGGTCAGGGGCACAAGCTTACCGTAAACATATCAGATACATATTACAACATCATCGACTTTAATCTTACTGCGGAAAATCAGGGTACGGCACCGTTTCGTTATATTGCGGGCGCAACGATAAAGAATCTCACGGTCGACGGCTCCGTTTACGCTTCGGGAGAACATGCGGCGGGACTTGTCGGCTTTAACCAAAGCGGCTCGAGCAAGATCGAAAACTGCGCCGTTCTTACTGACGTCACTGTAGATCCCGGTGTGTCATCTCACGTCGGCGGTGTTTTGGGGCACAATAAGAGCGCAACGATAACCATGAATAATGTAGTATACTGCGGCACTATCACGACCTCCACATATAACGGCAATATGGTCGGCGGCTTGGTAGGCTGGAGCGACGATTCGACGGTAAATCTGACCGACTGTGTTTACGGCGGAACTCAGACAGGATACAGAGACGTATATAACGGCATCCTTGTCAAGAACTGGACATCAAACGTTACGGCTACGTTTAACAGGACTTATTATGAGGAGGAGCCTCTGACTGTATGGTCTGATAACGTTGTGGGCGGGCAGTACGTTGTAAATGACACGGTAAGCCGCCGCGCATTTGCGGGAATACCCGAAAATAATATGTATGAATACATACCCGGACCTTACGGTCATGATTTCCATATTCCGTGTAAGGTCGAGGGCGTTGATTCAAACTATCTCGAATACGACGATCTTGACTATACGGTCAAAAACTATGCAGGACAGACACTTACTTCCGCTTATTATACGTTCAGCCTTAAAAAGGACGGTAACAGCTGCGCTGATATCGCCGCCGAGGGCGTTTACACGCTGACTCTTACAGGCAAGAACGGATATACTGGAACATTTTCGAAAACGATAAACGTCTATGATAAACATGAAATGCCTTATATCGGTGCAGACGGCACGGAGCAGACGATCGACAGTTTCAGTGTTCTGGAATCCGGCAACGACTACTGGAGGGAAGCTATATTCAATAATCACGGCTGGTACGTCCTGCTTGGCGATATCACTATCAACACGCAGATCGTGCTTTCGGGCGATATCAACCTGCTTCTTTGCGACGGAGCGACTCTTACCGCGAAAAAGGGCATAGGCGTCGATGAAGACAGTAGCCTTACCGTTTGGGCGCAAAGTCAGGGGACGGGACATCTTATTGCAGCCGGTGATGAATATGCTGCCGGGATAGGCGGATACAAGAGTATGGTTGAGAACAGCGGCGCCATTACGATCCAAGGCGGCATTATTGAAGCGACGGGAGCACCGGACGGTGCCGGTATCGGCTCAAACTACAGTAATACAAGCGGCCCGATAATTATAAATAATGCGACAGTTACGGCGCACGGCGGCGGAAGCTTGCCCGGTATAGGTATGGCGACTGCGATCACGATAACAAACAGTACGGTCACCGCATACGGCGGCTCCAACTCTGCAGGAATCGGCGGGTGCGGCACCTGCAACTGCGGCACGATCACCATAAACAGCGGCAAAGTTACCGCATACGGCGGTGATGAGGCTGCGGGGATCGGCGGCGGACGCGCGTCGAGCGGCGGTACGATAATAATTCGCGGCGGCGATATCAAAGCATACGGCGGACCTAAGGATGAAGGAAATCCCATACAAAAACAGTTTGATATAGGCGTTGACCATGAAGACGGGCTGATAAGGCTTACATATACCGACGAAAGTGCGGCAGATATGCGTGTTACGGCGGGGAGCTGGTTAAGCCCTGTAAAAATCGAAAGGCCGTTTTACGATGAAGCTACACTTGAAAAATTCCCGGTAACCGATTGTGCGGACAATTCGGCGCTTTCGGGAAAGACACTTGTCCCTGCGTCAAATTACCGCATTGTAAGCTTTTATTCCGGCGAAGGTACGGGAGAAATGCCGGAGGTTCCGGTATTGACGGGAGACGAATATGTGCTGCCTGAATGTACATTTACGCCGCCTGCAAGCCTGCGTACGTTTGCCTGTTGGGTAGTTAAAGTCGGCGGCAACCAGGCTGAGCTTATGCAACCGGGCGAGAAGGTCACCGTAACGGGCGATACCACTGTGAGCGCAAGATTCAGGAGCGAATACGGTACGATTCAGACGCTTATAGATAACGCCGAAAACG
>CACZPW010000160.1 GCA_902783115.1 uncultured Ruminococcus sp.
GAGGATCATGACAGTCAACGTTGCGGCGGTATTGACGCTTTCAAACGGCGAGCTTATTTCAATAGACGCATTATCCGATACTCCGGACGAAACGATAATGGGTGTTTACAGAGGCTACACCACCTCCGCAGGCAGTACGTTTGCAAAGATATTGGTTGACGGTGAAATAAAATCCTACGAATGTGCAAAGGATATATCCGTAACCTATGCGGGCGCACCCTCGACCTTAAGATCGTTTGTTGACGGCGACGCCGTTACGGTTTCATTGACGGACGGCAAGATCTCGTACATTTCGGGCAAGGAAAAGGAATATGTTGTAAAGAATGCCATTGTTGAGGATATAATGATAGAAAATCAGGTCAAGCTGACAATAAGATCTGCAGAGGCTGAGTATGACGGTAAGACATATGTGGTTGCAAGCGACGTTGTTGTTACAAAGAACAATATGACATCGGATCTCTCGTCGATCTATGCGGGCGATACGGTGAATATAACCCTTCAGTATAACGAAATAACAAAGATAGTTGCAACATCGGTAAAGAAGAATATCGAGGGAACGATATCCTCAATTACGATTTCGGGCGTTTCATCATCAATGATAGTAAATTCAAAGGGCGTTGAAACGGAGTATGTTATCCCGGCAGACGTTTCCATAATCGTCAACGGCGAAAAGGGAAGCCTTTACGATTTCAGAGTAGGCGATGCGGTAAAGCTTACGACCGACAGCAACGCAATAACAAAAATAACCGCAACCGCTACGCAGACAACACAGGGCAATGTTACGGGTCTTGTAACCGGAGTGAATGCGTCCTACGGATTTATTATGGTTATGGACGAAACAGGTCAGACAACGACGGTATTCTGTAAGGATAACACAACCAAGTTTATGACGATGCAGGGTACGTCAAAGACGATGTCGGCAATCAAGGAGGGACAGACCATAAATGCAATGGGTACTGTATCCAACGGTGCGTTTGCCGCAACGCTTGTTATAATAACATCGGATAAATAAAGGTTTTACATTGGTAAAATCGGTATAGGTGGAACCGGGGGCTGTTGCGTATGCGACACTCCCCTTTCATTTAATATTTATATTCGGAGACGGACTATGAATTTCTTCCAAAAAAACTCAAAGCTGATAGTCGCATTCATTTTTGCATGTGCGGTCATATTTGTTTATAAAACCTTTGACAATTTAGGTCATATTTTTTCGGGTATAGGTACGGTATTAAAAGCATTTGAGCCGTTTTTCATAGGCTTTATAATAGCGTATATCCTTAATATGCCGACAAAGAGGCTGTCGGGAATTCTTAAAAACAGCAAGAAAAAATTTATAAGCGCTCATTCCTACGGCATCGCCGTATTATGCTCGTATGTGCTTGCGATAGTGCTTGTGGTGATATTTGTAAGCGCCATTGTGCCTGCCATAAGCGAAAATATAATTGAAATATATAACAATATGCCGGGCTATGTAAGGTCTTTGGAAAGCTATCTGAACGATATTGAGGTTTTAAGGACTGTAAACCTTGTGGGTGAGGACGGCGTTGATATATATTCGGCGATAAATTCCATGATAGCAAAAATCGACGTAAGCGAGGTCGGGAAATATGCCGAGGGCGTTGCAACAATAACCTCGGGACTGTTGAGTACATTTATCGCAATTATTTCTTCGATATATATGCTTCTTGACAAGGAACGCATCATTGACGGAACAAAAGCCATTATGCGTACAATATTCAAGGAGTCCACGGCGGACAATATTATACGTCACGCATCGAGTATCAATATGATATTCATAAACTACATTTACAGCCGTCTTATATGCTGTGTTATAATCGGAGTTGCGTGCGGTATCGCACTTACGATACTGGGTGTAAAGTATGCGCTTTTGCTTGCGATATTCATAGGGCTTATGGATATGATACCGTATTTCGGCTCAATAATATCGTGCGTGGTTTCGGTGCTTGTAGCGCTGGTAACGGGCGGCGTATGGAAGGCGGTATGGTCGGCGGGCGTACTGCTTGTCCTTCAGCAGATAGACGGCAACGTGCTTGCGCCCAAGATCATGGGCGAAACGCTTGAAATACGCCCGCTGTGGATAATATGTGCAGTAACTGTGGGCGGCAGTCTGTTCGGGTTCTGGGGAATGCTCATTTCCGTACCCATAGTTGCGGTCATAAAGGCGATAGTGTCCGAATATTGGGACGATTTTGCCGAAAAACGCAGTAGTAAAGATAAGGACGGGACATCTGTTTGAAAAATATAGCTGTAATAGGCGGCGGGGCGGCAGGCATGGTCTGCGCCATTGCCGCGTCGGAGAACAAAAACAATGCCGTCACCGTTTACGAGCGTGGTAGCAGGATAGGCAGAAAGATCCTTGCAACGGGTAACGGCAGATGTAATATGACAAACCTTTACGCCGATATTTCGCACTATCACGGCGCGGACACGTCGTTTATAAGCTATGCAGCCGATAATTTCTGGGTTGGCGAGACGCTTGATTTTTTCAGCGCTCTCGGGATACTCTATAAGGTCGAGGATGAAGGTAAGGTGTATCCGTATTCGGATCAGGCGTCGGCTGTTCTTGATGTTTTAAGGCAAAGGCTTATACGAAACGGTGTGGGCATCGTAACGGGCTTTGAGGTGAAGGAAGTAAAAAAGAAAGACAAAAAATTTGAAATATCGGATTACAACGGCAGGCTTGCCTTTTCCGATATCGTAGTTATAGCGACGGGCGGAAAGGCGGCGCCCGATCTTGGCTCAAACGGCAGCGGCTATAATATTTTATCCTCATTCGGGCATCATATCAGTGAGGTTTCTCCGTCGCTTGTCCAGATAAAAACGGCGGGCGATATACCAAAAAAATTAAAGGGCATAAAGGTAAACGCGGCAGTTTCCATGGGCGGCAGAACGGAGCTTGGCGAGGTACTGTTTACTGATTACGGCTTGTCGGGACCGCCTGTATTTTCACTCTCCGCATATCTTTATGACAATAAAACGGTATCGCTTGATATAATGAACGAATACGGCGTTTCGGATATCGAGGCTTTGATAAAGGAACGGATCTTACAAAACCCCGATATATTGCTTGAGGATTTTTTGGTCGGAGTTTTAAATAAAAAGGTCGGACAAATAATAATAAAGGACAGCAACATCAGCCCGCTGTCGCGTAAGGCAAGCACTCTTACAGAGGAGGAGATCCTTACGCTGGCAAAGCGGATAAAGAACTGGAGCTTTAAGGTGACGGGAACGATGTCCTGGAACAACGCACAGGTAACAAAGGGCGGAGCCATGACGCGTGATTTTGATCCCCGCACTATGGAATCAAAGCTTGTAAAGGGACTGTATGCCGCGGGCGAGGTGCTGGATATTGACGGCGACTGCGGCGGCTTTAATCTGCAATGGGCATGGTCAAGCGGCTATCTTGCGGGCGCGGCGTGCAGATAAAACGGAAAGGCGGAACGGATATATGAAAGAATCAACACAATGGACGGTAAAATATCAGTTTGCAAGTATATTCCTCACACATCTTGAGGCGATAGGTGTTTCGTTTATATTTATTGCGGCGGTATTTTATATGTTTATGACAAAATACATATTCAGAGAGATACTGTCAGTTATATTTATGACGGTATATTTTGCAATGGTGTATTCAAAGGCGCATAAATTTGCGACGCGCGATCAAAAGCCGTACACAAAAACAAACCCGAATTTGTATAAGGGCTTTATGTTCGGTGTTGTGCTGTCGCTTAGCTTTTTTGCGGTATGGGGCATATATAAGCTTATGTGGATAAATTTCGGACAGACGGGAATGCTTACGTCCTTGTGGGCGGGCATCTACAGCGTATTCTTCTGGATATACACCATCCCATTTAACGGAATCATGGGGCTTTCAAGAGGTCATATTATGTGGTATGCGCTTGTGCTGATGTTTACCCTGCCCCCGCTTGCGACAACTTTGGGCTATTATGCGGGCTTAAAGCAGTTTAGGATATCCGATCACGTCGGAAAGCTTGCGTATGAAAAGGAATGATGTGTTTTGTTTTGGAAGTGTAATAGATACATAATATTGTAGTTGTTGATTTGAAACACATGGCAATATATAATATAATTGTATTTCTGTATATGGATTAGGAGGGAAAACTATGCTTTGTAGAAAATGTGGTGCAGAGCTTCCGGACGACGCGAAGGTATGTAAATTTTGCGGAACGGCGGCTTTGTCCGACGATGCAACTCAGGTTATTGATACAGACGAAAATATAAGGCAGCGTCAGATGGACAAGGTGTATGAGGAAAGACAGCAGAAGCTGTCCGAGATCCAGAAGCGCCGTGACAGCAAAAAGGCAAAACAAAGACGCAATAAGATTCTGGTTATAGGCGGATTGTGTACCGCAGGCGTTTTAGCGGCATTGGGCGGTGCGCTGTATGTAAACAATATGGGCGATACCGATACGGTAACGCTAAGTCCGTCGCCTGTTGCAACGGTAACAGCTGCACCTACGGTAAAGCCAACCCTTGCGCCAATAGCGTCGGCGATCCCGACAACAACTCCTGATACAAATTGGAGCGCAACAAACGCAGCGCCGGTAAATACTTCGGACAGAGGCGCATCTCAGTCATCATCAACCGGCACGTCAAGCTCAAAGCCATCGTCGGGCAGCAACTCTCAAAGCGCGTCCTCAAGCCCGGTATCATCGGGAGGCTCAACATATACGTCATCGGCTCAGCCGTCACAAACTGCCGTATACAGCGGTATAAGCTCAAATCAAATAAATTCACAGCTTGCGGTGGGCAGCGAGGTTATCGTTGATAACGGCAGGTATTATATGACGTTTACAAGCGGCGATGTAAAGTACTATGCAAACGTAAACACGGGCGCCACCTCCGAACAGGTGCGCGGCGTTGAATATACGCTTACGGCAGAGCCTACGGAGGATGTATATAACGGCAATACCGTTTATGAAATAACCTCTATGACAAAGTATGACGGAACAGGCTATATCCTGCCAAGCTCGGGAACGAGGCTTCTGACAAAGAGCGATATAAGCGGTATGTCCAAGGATGATCTCTCACTTGCAAGAAATGAGATATACGCACGTCACGGAAGACGCTTCCAGACGGCGGAATATCAGAGGTATTTCGAGAGCAGGCCGTGGTATAAGGAAAACCCGAACTATAACTATGCGGACGACAATTCAAACCTTAATGAAATAGAAATAAAGAATGTACAGTTTATAATAGACGCAGAAAAATAATCCGGGCTTCGATAAAATGCACAGACCGCATAAAGCGAAAAAATCAAAAATCAAATCAATGTAAAAATTCGCCTGTGTGAAGCGGGCGAATTTTTATATTTAAAAGCTATATGCTACGAACAAACATCGCCGCTCGACGTACCGTTGTACGCCTTCGGGTAACCGCGCAAAGCCCCCAATGTCGGCTTTGCGCGCTCAGTTTGTCCGTTCTGCACTATTTTCTCTTTGCCCGGGGGCTTCGATAAAATGCACAGACCGCATAA
>CACZPW010000161.1 GCA_902783115.1 uncultured Ruminococcus sp.
CTTAAATATATCTTCCACACTCCCGCACCGTCGATCTTTGCCGCCTCCTCCAGGCTTTCGGGTATCTGCTGGAAAAAGCTCTTGAACACTATTGCGTGCCATATGCTTACCGCACCGGGAAGAATGAGTGCCCAATATGTATCTACCATGTGCAAATTTTTAATAAGCAGGTAGTTCGGGATAAGTCCGCCCGTTCCGAACATCATGGAAAATACCAGTATCGTCATTATCGCGCCTCTGCCCTTTAAGTTCTTTTTTGAAAGCGGATATGCAAAGGTCATGGTGCAGCAGATGTGTATAAACGTACATAATATGGTAAAGAGAACCGTATTCTTAAACGCATTTACAAAGTTTTTGTCTAAAAGCACATTCTTGTATGCAATAGCCGTCAGATCCTTTGGGATAAGATTTACCTTTCCCGACAATATAGCCGAATCGCTGCTCAATGATATTGCGATCTGATTGACTATCGGATAAAGCATAACGATTATTACCAATGCCATAATAATGTTATTTACTATACTGAATATCCGTTCAGACGTTGTCATTCTGTTCATTTTGCTCATAGTAACATATCACCGCCTTTCTTACAGTAAGCCTTCTTCGCCGAGCATCTTTGCCACTCTGTCGAAAATAAATACAAGTATGAAGTTTGTGAGTGATTCAAAGAACGAAAGCGCTGACGAGAAGCTCATGTTCCACTGTCCTATACCTACCTTGTAGTTGTATGTACTGAATACTTCGGCAACATCGAGTATCATACTGTTCTGCAAAACGAAAACCTTTTCAAAGCCTACGTTCATGATACCGCCTATCCTCATAAGGAGCTGTATTACCATAATGAACTTTATTCCCGGCAGGGTGATATTCCATATCTGCTGGAACTTGCCTGCACCGTCCACTCTTGCCGCCTCGTAAAGCTCGGGGGATATTCCCGACATCGCCGCCAGGAACAGGATCGTTCCCCAGCCTATACTCTTCCACATTTCTCCGGCAACTATGATCGGGAAGAAATATTTTTGGTTGAGCAGTATGTTCTGCGGTGCCACATTCAGCATATTTGCCACCGTTCTCACAATGAAGCTGTCCGATGATAAAAGTTGGATAACAAGTCCGCCAACTACGACCCACGACAGAAAGTGCGGCAGATACGAAATCGTCTGAACGACTCTCTTGTATTTCTTGCTTTGTATTTCGTTTATCAGTATCGCAAACAGTATCGAACCGAAGAATACGAATATCAAATCAAGAAAGCTTATAACAAGGGTATTTCGCAGGATATTGTAGAAATCTCTCGATTCAAACAATATCTTAAACCACTTAAACCCCACCCAGGGACTTTCTGCAAATCCCTTGAACATGTCGTAGTCCTTAAACGCCACCAACATTCCGTACAGCGGACAGAACCGGAATATGATTATGAGGATCATACCCGGAATGAGCATCATGTAATATGGGCTCATATTCTTCCAATACAGAGCAGATGTACGTTTTTTCTTTTTTTCTTGTTTTTCTTTTTCGTTACTGATTTTCTTGATCATTTTACATCTTGCCTTCCATGAGATTTTTTTAATCAGAGCGTTGCCACTCTATTTTATATTCTCAGTTTAGCAGTCTGACCGATAAAAAACAATATTTATATTGATAGAATGCTTGCACATCTTCTTTTTTAAATAAATTGCAACATATTTAAAAAATTGCAACATAAAAATCGGCAACCCTTCAAAATAATCGGGTTGCCGATGCTCTCTATTGCAGTAATTGCGCCTTTTTTCAGCTATTCTCCTGATTTTGCGTGTCTATGTCGTATTTGTAGTCTTTTGCTGAAATTCCAACGTATTTTTTAAACACTCTTGCAAAGGAGTTATAGTTCATAAAGCCTATTTCATCGGATATGTCCTTTATGCTCTTGTTTGTGTTCCGAAGCATTTCCTTTGCCTTTTCTATTCTGCTCTTGTTTACATAATCCACCACGCCTATGCCGTGTGCGCTTTTAAACAGCGTCGATAAATATGACGGAGTGAGCTTGAAAACGTCGCCAAGCGACACCAAGGACAGATCCTTGTTCAGATTATTGTCGATATATTCCTTTATTTTATATGAAATGCTGTCATCCGCATTTTCGGGTATACGGGCTATGATATCACTTACTATAGCTACTATCTCGCCGATACAGCCCTCTGCGGTCGAATACCTTACTATATCCGATATATTGTTCTGAATGAAATCCGACGCTTCTACCGCTCTGTAGTCGTCCTTGATGCTGTTTGCAAAATTCAGGATAAGCGCTTTTATATATTCGGGCGGCATATTCCGTAAAGCGACCGCAAACTCATTTGTCGCCGTCCTGGCTGCAGATATATCCTTATCGGATATCGCCTTTTTAAGTCCGCCCATAAAGGTCTTATAATACTGCTGCGCGTCCTTCCTTTCCATTTTTTCAATGGGCTTTTTTATATTCGCGCGGCTCCCGTAACTGAAATGCTCGTCGATAAGCTCAAGAAGGTCGATACATCTGACGCTTATATCATAGAGTGATGCAACACCGGAAACTCTTGCCATAGATACGGTTTTGTCGATTTGCAGACGGAGTATGTCGTTTATCGACTCAAACGCCTTATCTATCCGTTTTTCCGTAGTTTCGCCTTCTTCTTCTATTATAAATGTCACTCTGTCGTTTTGCGGGATATTGGATATGCAGTTGAATTCGCCCGACAGTACCGACTCTATGACCGCAAACACGGCATTCTTTATCGCAACCGATTCCTCTCTGCCAAACTTTGTAAGAGCAAACCAGTTATCTATCATAAATGCGCACAGGGTATATTTGCTGCCCATTTCAAAGAATACGCCGCATTCTTCAAGGCTTTTTCTTATCTGCTCCTCATCCTCCCAATCTCCGTCCGTTATCCTCTGCCCGACATTCTGCCGTATGACGGAGGAATATTCGACAAGCTTTTCGCTTTTATCCGTAAGCTTCTCCTGCAGGTTTGACATATATTCGTTTATTACCGCAAGCTCGTCAAAGGTCTTGTTCTTCTCTTCCTCCTCTTTTGCGTCGTTTGCAAAAAACAGGTTTACATTCTCAAACATCGCCTTGAACGGCTGATAAATATACCTTGAAATGGCAAGTATCGTTATAAGCTCGATAAGTATCAGGCACAGCACCGCAAGGATAAACTGCAAATACATACTGCTCATATCCCTTGCCATGCTCGTATACGGAACGGCAAGCACATAAATATATTTGGGTATCATTTTCGATTCCCTTACAAGCACGTGGAATTTTTCGCCGCCTATATGGATATTTCCGCTGTCGCTTACGCTGAGGAGCTTTCCGATATCCTCCTTTGAAAACCAATCCTGCCGCCTTATGATTATCTCCTCGTTGTTCTTGGAGTTTACTATGAAGAAATTGCCCTTTTCCGTACCCACGCCGGACACGGAATCCACGATGCTCGCTATGTTCACGTTTATTATCACACAGCCGCTTTGATAGCTCGAATCACGCAGATCGAACGGAGTTATGACCGAAATGGTTTTATGGTTATTGTCTTTATTGACTCTCATTTCGGATATATACGGCTTCATATATTCATAATTTCTCTTTGCCTGGCCTGTAAGCTCGTTAAGCTCCTTCCACTTGTCAAAGCCGCTTACCTGCTTTACGCCCGATTTTGTGTCGATAATGGTACGTTTTCCGTCATATATCCACATACTGTCAATATCGCCGTAGTCGGCATACAGTCCCACAAATTCGGGGAATCTGGCTGATATCCCAAGCACGTCGTCGCTGTAGGCAAGCCTGAAAAGCTGCTGTATGTTCTGATTCTGGCTGTTTAAGGTAAACGGTATCTTTACAACACGCTCAAGCTCGTTTTCTGTCTGCGCAACGTTGTAATCCATTTGAGACCGATTTACGCTCACAAACTCCTTATTTATGTGCTGTGTAGAGGTATATATGGCGATAATGCCTATTATTACAATAGTGCTTATTGCTATTGCGATATTTCCGATGACTATCTGACTCAGTATCTTACGCCTTGAAATGTGCACCAAGCGTTTCATTCGTGCTTCCACCTCCCCGCATTTTTGCAAAAAGCAAACAACCGTAAGATAATCCTACAGTTGTTCGTCTTTTACTGTATAATAACACATATAAGCCTTTAAATCAAGCTGATTTTTATAAAGTTATCTCAAACCGGTTTGTACGTGCCTTCTTTTTAAAGTCTATTTCCTTTGTAACGGTTTTCCCGTCAACGGTTATTTCCACATCATATTTACCGTAAAAGCCCTTGAAGCTCAATGCGCCCTCATCATCTGTATCGGCACAAAGCTCCGTATGCCACTTCTTTGTGAACAGCTCCTTTATTTTATAGTAAGCGGGCTTCGGAGAAAGGTCGTATCTTAACAGACCGCCTCTGAAATAGTTTTCGCCCGCCGACATATCGCCCTGCGGCGCAAACGCCGCATAGCCGTCCGGCACGTTCCAATATATTATCTGCTCCATATTGGGGTGTGAAAACCATATCGAATACAGATTCTCTATGATCTGCGCCTGCATCTCCTCGCCCTCGGCATCGCCCGTATATGCGGGAATGGTAACCTCCGTTACCTGTATCGGTTTTCCAAACCTTGCATACATATCAAGATGCTTATACAGGTTTACCGGGTCATAGTATTCCCTCGTATCCTTATACTCGTTCTCCCGGCCCGAAAAGATATGGTACTGCATACCTATGGCGTCTATACGGACGCCTTTTAAAAGGTTTGCCTCGAGATAAGCGTAGTATTTATCCGTCGTTCTGCATTTATCACCCCACGGCAGACGGGTGGATTCGTTTATAACAAGCTCGTTTGCGGGGAAATACTTTTCCGCAAGCCTGAAGCACCATTCGACATAATCAGGCTCGTCATAAAATGCGCTCTCTCCCTGACGCCAGTCCATTTCGTTTGTTACCTCAATGGTCGGTATCTTATCCTTATACCTTTGCGCTATCTGCTCATACCGTTTTTCAAGGGCAAGCTTTATTTCGGTCACACTTTCATTTTTGAGCCATTTGGGTATAAATTTTTCATAAGCCAGACCGTGTTCACGGGGCTCTATACCGTTTTCACGGCAGAACTCGATACACAAATCTATCGGAGGACGGCGGTAAAGTCTTTCGCTGTCCTTTGCGTACCTTGTTTTCCCTTTTTCAGGCTCTGTTGCGTCCCAGTAAAACGGCAGGGTCGCCATATTGAATGTATCTGCAAAATATTTTTTGTAAAGCTCGTTCTTCTCCTGCGTTTCAAATTCGTCAAGCATGAAAAGATTTGCGCCGTACTTAAATTCGTGCGTTTTCTGTTTTATGGATATCTTTACGCCCTTTAACGGATTTTTATCCTTATCTATAACGGTGATCTTTGCATAGCCCTTACGGTTTTGTTCTATGCCGTTCTTTACACGGTCCTCAAAATAGTCCTTGTTTTCTTCAAACAGCTCCAATACCTTTTTCCTGTCATTCATGTTAGAAACCTCCTTACACTATTTTTACAGTGCCGACTGTGTATCGTTGGGATC
>CACZPW010000162.1 GCA_902783115.1 uncultured Ruminococcus sp.
CCGTGGCAAAGTAAAGCATACTTGTATACCAATCGTTCCAGTATGTGAATATCAGAAGGAGCGATATGGTCGCGATCACCGTTTTTTGAAGCGGAACAACGATCTTGAAAAATATTTTCAGTTCGCCGCACCCGTCTATTTTCGCACTCTCAATTATTTCCGTCGGGAGCGCCTTACAGCCCACACGGAGAATAAATATGTTGTATGCGCTTACCATAAGCGGCAGCACCAGTACCCACCTGTTATTGAGAAGATGCAGCGACCTGCTTATCCACATGTATGTAGCAACCGTTCCGCCCGAAAAAATCATTGTGAAATACGCAAAGAAAGACAAAATCTTTCTGAGCTTGAAATCTTCCCTCGATATTGCGTATGCAAACATCGTCATTATCGTAACGCCAATGAGCGTGCCCGTTGCCGCCACCCATATACTCATTCCGTATGCGCTCAGTATCTGACTCAGATTTTTAAACAGATATTTATACGCGTCCGGATTTATTTCATGCGGCAATATGCTGTATCCGTTCAGCGCCATACCCTTTTCGCTTGTAAGTGACGTAGACATGATTATCATAAACGGGATTATGCATATTATTGAAATAACCGAAAGTATACAATATACAAAAATCTTTTTGATTATATCATTTTTTCTCATAAGCCTTCCCCCTTAAAACATCGCATTTTCGGGGTTGATCTTTCTGATTATCCCGTTTGCGCCCAGAACAAGCAACAGTCCGCATACCGACTGGAAGAAGCTTGCCGCCGATGAGCTTGCGATCTCCCCCGATACCTTCAGCGACCTGAATATGTATGTATCAATCACGTCCGTTACTCCGTAAAGAGAGCCGTAATTGTTCGGAATGTAATAGAAAAGACCGAAATCAGCTCTGAACACATTGCCGACGCCCATAATAAAGAGTATCGTTATGGTGGGCATGAGCATGGGAATCGTTATTTTAAATATCCTTTGCATCGTCGAAGCACCGTCTATATCCGCCGCCTCATACAAGGTCTGATCTATGCCGAGAAGTCCGCCGTAGTAAAGAAGAGTGTTGAATCCCACTGTCTTCCACACATGCGCCGCGACAAGTATCACCGGCCACGGCTTTGTATCCGTATACCACTGCTTGGGCGCCATGCCCATTTTTGCAAGGAGATTGTTAAGTATTCCGCTGTCGTATTTGAAAAGTCCCTGTGCAACAAAGGCAACAACTACCCACGATACGAAATGCGGAAGAAACATCGTTGTCTGAAACGTCTTTATCATCGTCTTCCTTTTCACCTGCTCAAGAAGAAGCGCGCAGGTTACGCCGATAACTATGCCGAGCAGTATGAATATAACGTTGTAGCACAGCGTATTTCTCAATATTCTCGAAGCGTCGTTTGATGCGAACAAATACTGAAAGTTTTTCAGTCCGCACCATGCGCTTCCCCATATCCCCGCTCTGTAATCAAAATCCTTGAATGCAATTATACAGCCGAACATCGGGATATATGAGAAAATCACAAACCAAATGATTGCGGGTACCGTAAGGATCGACAGCTGCATCGTGTCCCGCCATTTCAACGTCATTCTGACCTTTGATTTGCCTCGCCCCGCGTTTTTTTCACTGATATCCAAGCCTTTGACCTCCCTTCCGGATTTACCGATTATATGATATTCTGATTATATTTCCACACAAAACCATCAAGTGCATTTTTTAATTATTCTGATTTTTATCCAACGAACTCAAATAATCCTCAAAATCGACTACTGCACCGCTTTGGCGCGCCTCTTCCGCCGCAAATACGATAAGGTGATTGTTGCAGGAGGTTCTTATATCCGAAATGGATGTGCCGCTGTAATTATCCGTCAGATAGTCGTAAAGTGCAAAAACTATGCCATCGTCTCCGCCTCCGTGACCGCTTGCTATGCCGTCCGCCGAGATTATCGGTATCTCTTCTGTTTCATCCTTTTCAAAATCATAGAGCGTTATCGGCTCGCCGCCGTCCATAGCGCCTCTTACTTCTCCCTTTGTACCCATTATGTGAATAAATCTGCCGCCCTTGTTAAAAGCGTTCATGGTAAAGGTAACGGTCACATCACCCTCAAAAATGAGGTTTACGGTCTGATGGTCAACCACATCGTTATCACATTTGAAAACACATTTTCCGTACTGCGTTGTGCTTATGGCTTTTCTGATATCATCATCTGTAGGCTCCGTCATTCTCGCACACGTTGTTCTGAACCAGTCACGCCACGCCTTTCCTTCATTGTTGATGTAAATGTTTACGGCGTTGTACGGGCACTTATCACCCTGCGGACAGCCTTCTATACAGTATTCGGGCGCTCCCGAGGGCGCATTTTCCCGCTTGAAATACGAAAGCGTACCAAAGGACTGTACTTTTTTTAGCTTTGCATTTATAAGCCACTGTAAAATATCCATATCATGGCACGATTTCTGAAGAAGCATACATGAGCTGCGGCGGCTGTTGCCCCAATTACCGCGCACGAAGCTGTGGCTCTGATGTATGTTGCCGACACACTCCTCATGATTTACAGACATTACCTTGCCTATTCTTCCCGTGTCGATAAGCTCCTTCAATTTCATAAAGAACGGAGTGTAGCGCAGAACATGGCAGACAACTATGCGTACACCTTTTTTCTCAGCAGCGTCCGCAATGGCTTTACATTCCGCAGGAGAGGGAGATACCGGCTTTTCAAGCAAAATGTCATACCCCTCGTCTATCGCTTTCATACACGGCTCAAAATGCATACGGTCCATTGTTGCTATAACGGCAATATCCGCGATCTTCCCCAGCGCAAGCAGCTCCTTCCAGTCCGAAAAGCACCTTTCGTCCGGGATCGAATGCTTGTTTTTTATGTATTCCCGCCTTGACTCAATGGGCTCTGCCACCGCAATAACTTCGTATTTTTCAGGTGTTTCCGCCATTTTATCCGTATACGTAATGCCTCTGTTCCCGGCGCCTATCAAAACAACCTTTAATGTTTTCATATTTTACCTCTTTTCAACCATTGTTCATGTAATGTCGATACCGTAATGATTTGCTTATTTTGTATTAATTTCAAGCTTGATCAGCGACAGACCTAAATTAAATTAAAAACTCTTTACTATATTACCATATTATCATAAATTATAAGTATGTCAATATACATAAAGTCCATTTTTATATATATTTGGCTCAAAATTTCACTCCCGGACGTTAAGTCATCTTCCCACTTTTGAAATGTCGGACACTTTGAAATATCAAACCTTGAAATTCTTGACATATGCGGAATTCTATTATAAAATGCAACATATATCGATCGTTTTGAAAGGGAAAAAAATGGGTACAAAGATAAATTTTGATGAAAACTGGAAATTTTATAAGGGCGATCTTTCTCCGAAAAAAAATACCGACGGCTGGGGCGGCGCAAAGGCAAGGGCATATTTTGACGGTGCGGCGGCGTTTGGATTTAATGACGATGAGTGGCGTGTACTTTGCCTCCCCCACGATTATGTGTCTGAGGGAGAATATACAAGCGGCTTTAAAAGCAATGATATGACGGCTATCCCCGAAATGGAGAGCATAGACAGCCGTCATATTGCCGGCGGCTCGCTTGCCGGCGCGGTTGCATGGTACAGAAAGCATTTTGATATTCCCGCGGAGAAGTCGGATAAGCGTGTGTATATTTATTTTGACGGCATATACCGTGACAGTACGGTATATCTTAATGAATATTACATAGGCAGACATGAGAGCGGCTATGGCGGATTTTACTATGATATAACGGATTTTGTAAATTACGGCGGTGAGAATGTTATTGCCGTGCGTGTCGATTCGACCGGCAGAGAGGGCTGGTGGTACGAAGGAGGCGGCATATATCGCCATACATGGCTTGAATACCGTGATAATTTGTCGGTTGCGCCCTACGGCGTATTTATAAAAGCGGCGCCCGATATAAAGAACATGACGGCAACGGCGGAGATCTCGGCAGAGCTTCAAAATTATTATACCGAAGCAAAATGCGCGCGTGTGGAATTTGAAATTTTTAACGCCGCAGGGGAAACTGTGAGCAAGACGGACGCCGGTATATCCGTAGGCGAATATGACTCTGCAAAGCTCAGCGTCACGGCGGATATGAAGAATATATCGCTGTGGGATACTGACGCTCCGTATCTCTATACGCTTGCGGTGAGGGTGTATGACGGCGAAAGACCGGTCGATAATGAGATCGTCCGTTTTGGTATCCGTGATATGTGTTTTGATGCGGATTCCGGCTTTTATCTTAACGGTAAGCATCTGAGGATACAGGGCGTATGCCTGCACCATGACCATGCGGGCGTAGGCATAGCCATTCCCGACAGTGTGAACGAATACAGGATAAATCAAATGATGAAAATGGGGGCAAATGCAGTAAGGATATCGCATTATCCGGCATCGCCGGAGCTTTTGGATATATGCGACAGACTCGGCGTGCTTGTATTTGAGGAGCAAAGAAGAATGTCGTCCGCACCGGACGATTTGGAATCTCTGCGTTTTATGGTCAGGCGCGACAGAAACCACCCGTCGATATTCCTTTGGGGTATCGGGAATGAGGAGATATTCTCTCAGGACAGGCGGGAAACGGAGCGCTCTACCATCACAATAAAAATGGCGGTAAAAAAACTTGATCCCACCCGGCCTATCACCTCTGCGGTGGTTTGCTGGAACGGTAAGGAACGGTTCGATACTGCGGATAAATATGTGCCCGTAACCGAAAATCTCGATGTAATGGGCTTTAATTATTGCAGGACTGCCTGGGATGATTACCATAAGCGAGTTCCAAATCAGCCGGTCATCATAACAGAAGCCTCAAGCAACAGCTCGACCCGCAGCTGTTACGCTACAGATGAAAGCGTTGCTCATTATTACATAAACGACAGCGATAACATAAACAAAATAAAGAGCGGGCAAAAGGGCGCGAAAAAGGATATAGCCGAAACGGAGTGGAAATATTTTGCGGAGCGCAAATATCTTTCGGGCATCTTCATCTGGACGGGCATAGATTATCGCGGCGAGCCCACACCGCTCACATACCCCGGCGTATATTCTCAGTTTGGCATAACGGATTACTGCGCATTTCCAAAGGATAATTTTTACTATTATAAATCGTGGTGGCAAAATGAGCCTGTATTGCACATTTTTCCGCATTGGAATCACAATGACAAGGAAGTGTTCACGGTCTATGCCTATTCAAATCTTGACGAGGCGGAGCTTTTTGTAAACGGAAAATCCTACGGCAAACGGAGGATAGAAAAAAATTGGTACGCTTCGTGGAAAAATGTTGTATACGAAAAAGGCGAGGCAACGGCAGTAGGCTATATAAACGGCAAAGAGGTTATGCGAAAAACAGTTAAAACCACACAAGCGGCTGAAAATATTATTGCAAAGCCCTATAAGGACACGGTCACGGTTGGCGAAACGGCAATAATAAATATCCTCATTACCGATAAAAACGGTCTGATCGTGCCTACTGCCTGCAATGAACTGCATTTTGACATAAAAGGCGGCGTTCTTTTAGGTACGGGAAACGGCGATCCCGGCGATCACTCAAATGAAAAGCTGGCGGCGCGCAAAGCGTTTGGCGGAATGTGCCAGCTTTTGGTCAAGGCAACGGGTAACGGTATGATAACCGTAACAGCGTCCTCGGCAAAATTAAAAGAGGGCAAGGTAACGATTGCCGTTAAATGAAATATTAAACCTGCTTGAAATCCTTGACATATACGGAGTTTTATTATAAAATGTAGCATATGATTTTTTAAGGAGATACCGGTGTAATGTTAGACAGATTGGCGGCATTGGAGGAAAGATTCAAGCTTCTTGACACAAAAATAAGCGATCCTGAGGTTATTGCAGATCAGGAAACGTGGCGTAAGTATTGCAAGGAACATTCGGACTTATCCCCCATTGTCGATAAATACAACGAACTCAAAAAAACGCAGCAGGCTCTTTCTGATGATAAGGAAATGCTCTCGGAGGGCGGTCTTGACAAAGAGCTTGAGGAAATGGTAAAGGACGAGATCGTCCAAAATCAGCAGCTTATCGAAAATATAAAGGACGAGCTTAAAATACTGCTTCTGCCAAAGGATCCAAACGATGAGAAAAATGTTATCATTGAGATCCGCGGCGGCACGGGCGGAGAAGAGGCGGCGCTGTTTGCGGCGGATCTTTTGCGTATGTACTCGATGTATGCGGAGCAAAAACGTTGGAAAATAGATATAATGAACTCCAATCCGACGGACATAGGCGGATATAAGGAGGTTTCATTCTCTGTTGAAGGTCAGGGCGCTTACAGCCGTTTCAAATTTGAAAGTGGCGTTCACCGCGTTCAGCGTGTACCTGAAACGGAGTCACAGGGCAGAGTCCACACCTCCGCCGTTACGGTTGCGGTTTTACCCGAGGCAGAGGAGGTCGAGGTCGATATAAATCAGAACGATTTAAGGATAGACGTGTTCCGTGCGGGCGGGCCGGGCGGTCAGTGCGTAAACACCACCGATTCCGCAGTAAGAATAACTCATCTGCCTACGGGTATCGTGGTTTCCTGCCAGGACGAAAAATCGCAGTTTAAAAACAAAGACAAGGCGATGAAGATACTGCGTTCAAGGATATATGAGCAAATGGAGGCGCAGCGTCACAAGGAAATTGCGGACGCAAGAAAATCACAGATAGGCTCCGGCGACCGTTCGGAGAGGATACGGACTTACAATTTTCCGCAAAGCCGTGTTACAGACCACAGAATAAATCTGACGCTCTATAAGCTTGAACAAATCTTAAACGGCTCGTTGGACGAAATAATAGACGCACTTATAACCGCAGATCAGGCGGCAAAGCTTGCGGGAGAATAGCGAATATTTCAAAAAAGGAAATGCACACAAGGCATTTCCTTTTTTGATACGTTTACTTTTCCGTTTGCTCTCTCATTCCTCTGCCGCCGAACATTCCGCCCGTTTGAGCACCTGCCGTCGTTACGGCGTCGGATACGGTTATATCCTCATCGCTTCCGTCAACGGAAACGGTATACGTTTCGCCCGTTTCTATATCTGCGGATGATACGATGATATTTGAAAACTCCTTTTTCGCGGTATGGCTCATTATAACCTTACCCTTACTGTCCTTTACCTCAATTTTTGCGCCTGCATTACCGGATACGGTATAGGATATTACGTTTTGCTCCGATGCGGTGCTCGGAAGCTCTATCATACCTGCCGAACCTATGGCAATTACGCTGCCGCCGTTTATAAGGATTGCGCCGTCGCAATCGAGTGCGCTGTTTCCGTTACTTACGGGGCCGTCTACCACTACCGTACCGCCCGTTATCCTTATCGAGCCGTTTGAATCAACACCGTCACCGCCTGCGTTGATATAGATATTTCCGCCGCTTATTTCGATATGGTGTTCCGTGCTTATCTCCGAGGAATTGCCTCTTCTGCCCATACCCATACCCGGCATCTGCGACATATCCGGAGGCGTCATATCCCCTCCTTCGCCATCAGACGGCATATTTCCTCTCATACCTCTGCCGCCCATACGCGGCATTGTGCCGTCCTCAGACATTTCGGGAGGCTCGGGTCTTGTTCCGTCCCCGTTCATCTGCGGCATCTGCGGTCTTTGATCTCCCTCACCGTTCATTTGAGGCATTTGACCGCCTTCACCGTTCATCTGCGGCATCTGCGGTCTTTGACCGCCCTCACCGCTCATTTGCGGCGGCATCTGTCCGTCCTCGCTCATCTGCGGCATCTGTCCGTCTTCGCCAAAGCGTCTGCCGCCCCTTTGTACTCTTACGGTATCACCTTCATCGCCGTTTTGCGGCATATCGGGCATATTTTGCCCCATAAATCCGCCGAAAGCGTTTCCGCCGCCGCCCGCATTGAAGCCGTCATCGGAGGCTGTTACGTTTATATCTCCGCCGCTTACGGTCAAAATCTTCTTGGATTCTATTCCCTCGCTTGACTTTGTGATGTTTACCGTACCGCCCGAAACGGTGACGTTTCCGTGACCTGAGATGCCCTTATCACCGGAAGCTATTTCAATATTTCCGCCGTTTATGATTATCTCATCGGCGCTGTGTATCGCATGGTCTGTTGAGGTGATATTTATATCTCCGCCATCTATCTGCAAAAGCCAATCTGCCTTTAAGCCCTTGCTTGATACGTCTTCGCTGCCGGACACATCGCCCGTTGTTACTATATTTACCTTTGCATCGGAGCCGATCGCAAGGATCTCACCCGACACCATACCGTCGCCCTCTGCGGTAATACTTACCGTACCGCCCGTGATTTTTGCGGTATCGTTTACGTTTATGCCGTCGTTCTTTGCGGTGATATTTATATTGCCGCCGCTTATTTCAAGGCTGTCGTCCGCCGAAATGCCCCTGTCGTAATTTGCGGTGATTTCAAGCGTTCCCTTGCCCTTTATCTCAAGATTGTCGTTTGAGGATATTACACCCTTTGCGTCAACGCTGTAGCTTTCGCCGTCTTCAAGATAGTTTTTGGTGCCGTTCTCTACGGTTATAAAGCCCTTATCGGCATTTTCAAAGAATATCGCAGGTCCGCTTGAATTGGTAAGCGACATACCGTTAAGCCTTAATTTTACCTTTTCCTCGCTGTTTATGAGTATCATACCGTCCTTACATTCGCCCGTAACGGTATAATCACCGCCCTTTGTTATGGTGATAACGTTTTTATCCACCGATATCCCGTCGCCCGTGACAGTCATTTTGTCAAGGTCAATCGTACCTGTATTTTCCTTCCAACTATCGTCATCCTCATCGCTTGTGATTATGACCTCTGAATCATTTCCGTCCCAATCAACATTAAGCCCCAAAAGCTCCGACACCGCTCTTACGGGTACCATCGTTCTGTCATCAACTATTGTCGGCGCAGAATCGACCTCTACCGTTTCTTCATTCTTTGTCATTGTATTTGAGTCTATCTGCATGGTTATTGTCTTTGAATTTTTCTTTGCGGTTATTGTTTTTGTGTCTCCGTCCCATCTTACATAGGCGCCGAACTTTTCAAAAATCGCACGCATCGGCACATAGGTCCTGTCGTTTATGATTTTCGGCGAAACGTCCGTTTCCACCTCTTCGCCGTTATACAGTACCTTTATTGAATTATTCCCCGCTATCGTGTTATTTGCAGCGCAGGAGGTTACCGACGAAGCCGATGCCGCAAGCATCGTGAATGCTATGACCGCCGTTATAAACTTCTTACTCTTCATTCTCTTCACTTTCCTTTCCGTGATAATTTTTATCGACAGATTTTCTCTGTCGTTGATGTCATTATAAAACCATTTCCTTAAAACATCCTTAAAAATCCGTATGTTCATTATTTGTTTACAAATATATCCTTAATATAGTTTTATTCTATAACAGATAATCGGATTTTTCAATATCATAAATTTATTCTTTTACTTGTTTTTGCGGGAATTTTATAGTATAATTCTTATAATGTACTAAACGGAGCGGATTTTGTATGTATATAAGTGAAATTTTCAAAAACAAAGCAAACGTGCTTTCCTTTGAGGTGTTCCCACCCAAAAAAAGCGACGATCTGGAAAAAATAATATCGGCAGTTACGGAGCTTTCACATAACCCCGTTGACTATATGAGCGTTACCTACGGTGCGGGCGGAACCACAGCCGCATATACCGCAGATATTGCAGACCATATGCAAAATACTCTGGGGATAACGGCGCTTTCGCACCTTACCTGTGTTAATGCGACGGATAAAAGCGTAACCGATACGCTTTTAGAGCTTCGCTCAAAGGGTATAGAGAATATTCTTGCATTACGGGGCGATCTGCCAAGCGGCATAAATTTGGAAAATTTTGAGTTCAAGCACGCAAGCGATCTTGCCGCCAAGGTAAAAGCCTTCGGCGGATTTTGCGTTGGCGGCGCTTGCTATCCCGAACGCCACCCCGATGCGGCGTCGCTTGATTCGGATATTGATAATCTTAAAATAAAAATCGACAGCGGCGTGGATTTTTTGGTGACACAAATGTTTTTTGACAACGAAAAATTTTACGATTTCCGCGACCGTGCCGCCAAAAAGGGTATCACCATACCCATAGACGCAGGTATCATGCCGCTTACAAATATAAATCAGATAAAGAAAATGTGTATTTTATCGGGCGGCGCTTCCATGCCGGCAAAGTTTACAAGAATGATATCAAAATATGCGGATAATCCGCCCGCCCTCAAACAGGCAGGTATTGCCTATGCGGTGGATCAGATAATCGACCTGCTTTCAAACGACACCTCGGGCGTTCACATATACACGATGAACAAGCCCGATATTGCGGATAAAATCACACACGTTATAAACGATCTGTTCTGATATACGGAGGAGCTTTGGCTGATGAGTATACTTGAAAAACTCGGTAAGGAGCTTTTATTCTTCGACGGCGCA
>CACZPW010000163.1 GCA_902783115.1 uncultured Ruminococcus sp.
TCATACGCGCAATAAGCGGTATATCCTCGCCCGCCTTGCCTTCGGGATAGCCGTGACCGTCATATCTCTCATGGTGATAGAGCGCACCCTCCCCTGCGTTTTTGAGGCTCTTGAAGCTTTTGAGTATCTCACCGCCGTGTACCGTATGCGATTTCATGATCGCAAATTCCTCATCCGTGAGCTTGCCGGGCTTTCCGAGAATACTGTCGGGTATTCCCATTTTACCGCAGTCGTGGAGAAGTGCTATATAGTAGATATTATCAAGATCCTCGCCGTCATATCCCAATTCCTTGGCAATGAGCTTTGTATACAGCGCAACCCTCTTTGAGTGACCGTTTGTATACGGATCCTTCGCATCTATAAATCCCGTAAAGGTCTCAATGGATTCGTTTATTATCTCATTATCACGGTTATGCCGTTCACGGTATTTTTTGATCTGCACAGATGTAATCGCAAAAATGATAAGCGATATCAGCCAGAGAATAAGACCTATGAGCGATGTCCAGAACAGCGGCTCGCTTCTTAGCAGTCTGTGGAACATATAGTTTATATCCAGAGCCGATCCGCCTATATCCTGCCCTATCGCCACATACATGATAATGCCCGGCGTTGTACCCTCAAACGGTTCAATGGGCATTTCCACTGCGTTCATGCTTGTACTTGGAGTGTATATAAGGTAATCCCCCGCCTGCATGGGTATAAGCGATTCGCCGTCAACAATAACGGATCGAAGCTTATAGTCACTCGGCACAAAGTCACGAAGATCGGGAATCGTATCGACCATTTCGTTGCCGTCCACATTCTGATGTATCTCCAATGCGCCGTTCCACGCCGAAGAAAGGTATACTTCACGGTCAAATGTAAGCTTGAATGAAAACTCGGATACCTTGTCCTTTGTGTTGTTTGAAACGGTAAAATCGTATGTATACGCCTGATAGTTATGCTCTGTAAGTCCCTCGTTGTTAAAGTCAAAAACCTTTGTCCAAGTGCTTCCCCTCGGTGCGGCTTTTACTGTAATGTCCTTATCCTGTACGTCCTCATCCGAGAAAAGCTCCGGTCCCGCAAACGTTTTACTATGCACCGTTTTATTGTAGACCGCGGTTTTTATCACACCGATAGCGAATACCAAAATTATCAGAATAATCGTTACAATAAATATTAACGCCGTATTCTTTCTGTTTTCACTTTTCATCGTTATCGCTCCTTGTTGCATAGCTTTTATTTATGCATATAACGGGTGTTTTTGGCATAATGCCTTGACACGGTTTCTTACCTCGTCCTTATTCTTTTCAAAATCGTCCAGCGTCATTGCTATAAGAGTTCCGACCTCTACCATATCCTCCTCGACAAAGCCCCTTGAGGTCGTTGCCGGAGTACCTATTCTTACACCGCTTGTGATAAACGGACTGCGTGTATCAAACGGGATCGCATTTTTATTGACGGTGATCCCAACCTCGTCAAGCATGTGCTCGGCGTCCTTGCCGGTAATATCCTTATCCGTAAGGTCAAGGAGCATAAGGTGATTATCCGTACCTCCCGAAACAAGCTTGAAGCCCTTGCTCATCAAGGTATCCGCCAAAACATTCGCATTTTTAACGATCTGCCTTTGGTATGCCTTGAATCCGTCCGTCAAAGCCTCGCCGAAGCATACTGCCTTTGCGGCGATAGTGTGCATAAGCGGGCCGCCCTGGATACCGGGGAATATTGCCTTGTTGAATTTCTTTGCAAGCTCCTCATCGTTTGTAAGTATAAGTCCGCCTCTGGGACCTCTTAAGGTCTTATGTGTAGTGGTCGTTACCACATCCGCATACGGCAGGGGCGACGAATGACAGCCTGCGGCAACAAGTCCCGCAATATGCGCCATATCAACCATAAAATATGCGCCCGCCCCGTCTGCTATAGCTCTGAATTTTTCCCAATCTATAGTCCTCGGGTATGCCGATGCACCCGCCAGGATAAGCTTTGGCTTATGCTCCTTTGCAAGGCGGCTTACCTCGTCATAATCAATGGTATTTGTATCCTTTGTCACGCCGTAGGGTACGATATTGAAATACTTGCCCGACATATTAACGGGACTTCCGTGACTTAAATGACCGCCGTGTGCAAGGCTCATTGACAAAACCGTATCGCCCGGCTCAAGCAGTGCGAAAAATACCGCCATGTTTGCCTGCGCTCCGCTGTGCGGCTGAACGTTTGCATATTTACAGTCAAACAGTCTTTTAGCCCTGTCTATCGCTATATTTTCAGCTATATCAACATATTCGCAGCCGCCGTAATAACGCTTGCCCGGATAGCCCTCGGCATACTTGTTGGTAAGCGGCGAGCCGCTTGCCTCCATTACTGCCTCCGACACAAAATTTTCCGACGCTATAAGCTCTATTTTATTCTGCTGTCTGGAAGTTTCAAGCTCTATTGCCTCAAAAATTTCGGGATCGGCCGTCTTTAAAAATTTGTAGTCCCTCATTTATATTTCCTCCTCAGTTATTATCACGCTATATTATAGCCATATTTTGTATAAATATCAAGTATTTCTTGAAAAAAAGTCATACGGAAGGTATAATGTATGTATAAATTGACAGTCAAGGAGTGATTTTGATGAAAAAATTTGTGGTTTCTGTTTTATCCGCCGCACTTTTTATAACCTGTACGGCGTCCGCAAAGTACGAGCCTTATGACGGTGCAACAAAGCCCGACGAGTATACCCTGGGCTTTTACAGTGAGGAATTAAAGCCCGAAACAGCGCAAAATGTAAGTGATTTATACAAAAACCGCCCGGAGCTTAATACGGTGATCAAAAACGGCTCGCGGGGTATGATTGCCGTTTGGTCCCCAAACGGAACGCTTGTAAGCTGGAAAACAAGAATGAACGAAAACGGTCTTGGCTATAACCTATACTGTAACGGTACTCAAATTAACGATGAGCCGATTGTAACGGGCAACTTCCTGCACAAGGACGCTCCGCAGGGCGCAACCTATAAATTGGAGGGCATAACCACCAACGAGGTTTGCGAGTGTGTAGCATGGGACAAGGACTATATAGAGTTTAATGTTACAGACCTTGAAGGCTATAATATTGACGACGGCGCAGTGGGCGACCTTGACGGCGACGGCGAATATGAGATAATCCTCCGCCGCACTCCGTCAATGGACGTAAAAACAAGGACGGCATATCCGCTTATCGAGGCGTATGAAACGGACGGAACGCATCTTTGGACTATTGACGAGGGTCCAAATGAGATAAATGAGGTGGATATAAACTTCCTTGTCTACGACCTTGACGGCGACGGCAGCGACGAGGTAGTAATGCGCTCGTTTGAGGGAACGGTTGACGGCAAGGGCAACAAAATCGGCGATACGAATAACGACGGAATAGTTGACTATTCAAAAAATGAAGAAAACCTTGCCATTTTTAAGGACAGGCAGTATGTTATATCCACACCCGAATTTTTATCCGTATACAGCGGTGAAACGGGCGAGGAAATGGACAGAACGGAGCTTTTGCCCAAAAAAGAACCGTTATCAGACTGGTCCTACCGCTACAGCGACACGCCCAGGCTTACAAAGCGGGCAAGTCATTACCTGTTCGGAGTTGCGTATCTTGACAATAAAACGCCGAGCGTGGTAATGGTGCGCGGAGCATGGGACAACGTTAAGGCGGCGGCATGGCATTTTGAGGACGGCAAGCTCAAAGAGGACTGGCTGCTTGATACGCCGAATGTTGACGCACCCGATAATGTATGGGGCGCGTGCAACCACAATATGGTAACTGCGGATATTGATTTTGACGGCTTTGACGAGATTATATCGGGACCCATGGCAATAGATCATGACGGTACGGCAATGTATTCTGTTACTGCATACGACAATGACGGAAAACCGCAAAAGCTTCTGCACGGCGACGCATTCGACCTTGCGAAAATGAGCCCCGACTATGACGGCTACAGCGTATGGGCGTGCCACGAAACAAAGGAGCTTATGGCAAATGCCGAGCTTCATGACGGTTTGACGGGGCAGGTCATATTCGGTTACGGAAAAACCAAGGACACAGGCAGAAGCAGAGCCGGTGATATCGACCCTGCAAAGCGCGGCTTTGAGATGTGGGCATCGACCTGGACTATACCGCAAAACATAGGCGGCGAAAAGCTCGCCGATGCGTGGAATAAATTTACCTTTACCGACGAGAAAGGAAAAACAACTCTTGAAGAGGGCAGTCTGCCCGTTAATTTCAAGCTGTATTGGGACGGTGATTTGTTGAGTGAGCTTCTTGACGATATTACTGTTTCAAAGTATAACTGGGAGGAACAAACGGTCGATACCTTAAAGACCTTTACGGGCTGTGCGTCAAACAGCGGCACAAAGGCAGTCCCTTGCGTATGTGCCGATATTATGGGCGACTGGCGTGAGGAGGTAGTAATAAAAACCGCCGATGAGAAAGCGGTCAGGATTTATTCAACCGCTATCCCGACATCGTATAATCTCCCGTCGCTTATGTGCGACAGATACTACCGTTCATGCATCGCAACCCAGAATAACCACTATAACCAGCCCGCAAACGTAAGCTATTACTTAGGCGCTGAAACCACCCAAATCCCGGGCTTTGGCGAGATTAAAAACAACGGTGTGAACACACTGTCGGTAAAGCTGCAGGTAAATAATCCATACGCCTACGCGGGTAAGGAAGAGAGAATGATAGATGATACAAACAGTGACGTTACACCGTATATCGAAAACGGCAGAACTATGGTGCCGGTAAGATTTATAAGCGAGAGCTTGGGGCTTGATGTGGAGTTTGATAACGGTCTTGTTACATTGACGGGTAACGGCTATACCGTTAAAATGAGGCTTGGCGACGATAAATATGCGGTAAACGGAACGGAATATGCCTTAGATGTTCCCGCACAGGTCAAAAATGACCGTACATTTATACCTCTTCGCGCAATGGCTGAGGCGATCGGCATGAATGTGGAGTGGCTGGAGGAAAGCCGGATCATCTATATCGGGCAAAGACCGATGAGCGAAAAATGCGCCGCTCTTATATCGGAGCTTCCGGCTAAATTCCGAAATTAAAAAGGTACAAATGATAAAGAACAGGAAAAATTATGACAAAGAAACAAAAAATCTCACTTTTAAGGGTTGAGCTGGACAAGGCATACCCCGATGTCAAATGCTCCCTAAACTACCAAACGCCCCTGCAAATGCTTATCGCAACGCAGATGTCCGCGCAGTGTACGGACGCAAGAGTGAATATCATAACCGAAAGCTTGTTTAAAAAATATCCCGACGTTTATGCCTTTGCAGGCGCAGATTATGAGGAGCTGTGCAATGATATAAAATCCGCAGGCTTTTACAGGAACAAGGCGAAAAATATAATCGGGTGCTGTAAGCGTTTGATCGAGGTATACGGCGCGGAAGTGCCCGATACCATGGACGACCTTTTAACCCTCCCCGGTACGGGCAGAAAAACCGCAAATTTGGTGCTTGGCGATATTTTCGGACTTCCTGCCGTTGTTGTGGATACGCACTGTATCAGGCTTACAAACAGAATAGGGCTTACAAAATCAAAGGAGCCGGAAAAAATCGAAGCGGAGCTTAAAAAGATAATCCCCGACGATTATCAGCTTCGGTTTTGTCATCAGATGGTTTATCACGGCAGAGCCTGCTGTACAGCCAGAAAGCCCATGTGCGATAAGTGTCCGATAAAGGATCTGTGCGATAAGGCCGGAGTTTAAGTAAAAAAATGGGGTGCGGAAAAATTTATAAAAATTTTTCCGCACCCTTTACAGCTTTATATTATTATATCCTCAAGACTGCGCTTTGGCACATGGATCACACCGTTTTCATCCTCGTAGTATTTTACGCCGCCGTCCGACATACCGCATATTACGCTCTCCTGCTTGGGATAGCCCACAGCAAGCAGATATGCCACCCTTAAATCATCGGGCAAAGCTAAGATTTTGTGTATGTTATCCCTGTTTATTGCGCCGAGCCAACAGGTTGCAAGACCTTTGTCGACCGCCTCCAGCATCATTGTCGTCACCGCCGCGCCCGCATCACATTCAAACTGTGCGTTTGCCTTGATTTTTGTATCGCCCAGGACGGCAATATACGCCGCAGGCATTTCATCGCTTTTGGGCGTACCGTCCGGAAGATATGCCGCCCACTTTATGTTTTCAAAAAGCTTGCCCGCCGTTTCGGCATCGGTTATGATCTTAAACTTCAGGGGCTGCAGGTTTGCGCCGTATGCCGCCAGCCTTGCACAGTCTATCAGGTCGGTAAGCAGGCTTATATCTACCTCTTTTTGCTCAAATTTCCTTATCGTGCGCCTTTTTTCTATCGCTTCTCTTACATTCATTTTTATAACCTTTCCGAAGTACAAAAGGATACGGATGATCCACCGTCACCTTTTACCTCCTGTCCGTATTGCTTCTTCCTGATTTTATTTTACTACATATCCCCGCCGTTTGCAATAAGAAAATGATTATATTCGGTTTTTTGAAAACGGTTTGGGTGCAATTATCCATTATTCATCAGCAAAGCGGCTTCATTATTCATTAAAAAATCCTGCCGAACACAATGAATAATAAATATTGAAAAATGGAGAACACAAAACAAAAATCCTATCTTCCGACAGGATTTTTGTTTTGAAAAAGCCGAACGGTTTAGATGCAAAGTTTTTAAGTGAAATCGCTCGCTGTCGCTCACGGTGAAATCTTCGGACTTCGTCCTCAGGTGAAATCAAAGGCTTACGCCTTTGGTGAAATGAAATACGCCTTTAACATTTGCGAAGCAAATATTTCACAGCGCAGCTATTTCACATTGCGTAGCAATATTTCACACGCCGTAAGGCGTATTTCGTTGAAAAAACGACTTGCCGAAACAAGTCGTTTTTTCTGGTACGCGATCAGGGGCTCGAACCCTGGACACCCTGATTAAGAGTCAGGTGCTCTACCAACTGAGCTAATCACGCATATTCTTTTTTTCTGAACACGGGATATATAATACCATAAGACTTTTCATTTGTCAAGCACTTTTTTTATTTTTATCCATCAAGTATATATTTATTATTTTTAAACAACCTATGAACAGATTTTAAAAATATATCAAACGTAATTGATTTTTTTTAAAAGTAAGAGTATAATCATAGTCAGCAAGGAAAATAACGGAAAATTCATATAGAACGGTATGGAGGATAATATAATGGCAAAGAACAAGATTCTGATAGCCGACGACGATAAAAACATAGTCGAGCTTATAAAGCTTAATTTCAGGAGCGAGGGCTTTGAAACGGTAACGGCGGCAAACGGCGTTGAGGCGGTGGAAAAATTCAAATCGGACGCTCCCGACATTATAATAATGGACGTTATGATGCCCGAAATGGACGGCAGAGAGGCGTGCAAGGAGATAAGAAAGACCTCGGACGTACCCATAATCATGCTTACGGCAAAGGGCGAAACCATTGATAAAATTTTAGGTCTTGAATTGGGCGCCGATGATTACATCGTAAAGCCGTTTGAGCCGCAGGAGCTTGTGGCAAGGGTAAAGGCGGTATTAAGGCGTACAAAATCTGGCGAACAGCAGCAGGACAAACCGCTTGAATTTCAGAATTTGTCAATAAACATATCAAATTACGAGCTTAAAATCAACGGTAAGATACTTGACATACCCCCCAAGGAGCTTGAGCTTCTCCACTTTCTTGCCTCAAATCCGAACAGGGTATTTACCCGTGAGCAGCTTCTGGAGAAGGTATGGGGCTTTGACTATTACGGCGATTCAAGAACGGTTGACGTGCATATAAAGCGTTTGAGAGAAAAGCTTGAAGGCGTAGAAGGAAACTGGCAGTTAAAAACCGTATGGGGCGTCGGCTATAAGTTTGACGTACACTGATTCGGGAGAGGATAAATGTTTAAAAGTATATTTTCACGCCTGTTCTGGACGTATGCCATGATCCTGGCGGCGGTATTTGTGACGGTAACGGTAACGTCGAGCATATTTGTAAACCATTACAACGTTTCACGTCAGAAAACTACGGTTATGGCTGTCAGCGATACGCTTGAATACTGGGTCGGTACATTGCAGATAGAACAAAACAATCCCCGCGCGTCGCAGGCATTTGAAAAAACGCTCAAATCGTGGTCGGAGTTTGTAAAATCGGAGATAACCGTATCAAATCTTGACGGCAAAATTCTGGGTACTACCGTATCCGGTGTGAAAACCATACCCGCAGATTATCTTGAAAGCATAGAAAATGCAGAGATCATCATAAAAAAAGGCACGTTTGATAACCAGTTTGACAAGCGGCAGCTTACTATAGGTATGCCTGTGCGCTATAACGGAAATATTGTCGGGGCTATGTTTTTTAACACCCCCCTTTATATAATCACAAAGGCAAGCTTTGACATTATTATGATATTCGTGATATGCGCCTCGCTGTCGTTTTTGTTGGCGTTCGTGCTTTTATACCTGCAGTCAAAACGCATATCAAAGCCGATAAACGAAATAAATGAGGCGGCAAGGAATATTGCGGCGGGCAATTTTTCCGACAGAGTAAGCGTGACCTCCGCAGACGAGATAGGACAGCTTGCCTCAAGCTTTAATTTTATGGCGGATTCCATTGAAAATCTGGAGGATATGCGCTCGGAGTTCATAAGCGACGTTTCGCATGAGCTTAGAACTCCCATGACGAGCATTTCGGGCTTTGCCCAAAGCATAATGGACGGCAAAGTGCCCAAGGAAAAGGAAAATGAGTATCTTCAGATAATGGTCGATGAATCGCACAGGCTTTCAAAGCTTGTAAACGATATGCTTGAAATGTCGAAAATGAGCTCAAGCGAGTATCAGCTCACTATCGAGAAATTTGATATAAACGAGCTTATACGGGTATGCATAATAAGTCTTGCAGACCTTATCGAAAGCAGAAATCTTGACCTTAACGTCGATTTTGAAGCGGACAGCCTGAATGTGCTTGCCGATAAGGATTCTATAAAGCGCGTGATACTGAATCTTATGGATAACGCCGTTAAATTCAGCTTTGAAAATACGACGATCGGCATACGGACGTGGGTAAGGAACAAGCGTGCGTACATTTCAATAGGAAATTTCGGCGTCGGTATAGATAAAAAGGATCTGAGCAGCGTATTCAACCGCTTTTACAAGACCGACAAATCCCGTCAGAGAAACCGCACGGGCGCAGGGCTTGGGCTGTCGCTTTGCAAGAATATCCTTACACTGCATCATCAGAGCATCTGGGTGGAAAGCAACTCCGTCAAGGAGGGCAGCAATACGAAGTACACGACCTTTACATTTACACTCGAAACGGCGTAAAAATGTATTGACTGCCGCCGTAATTTGGTGTAAAATATAAAAACAATATGCACATTCGGGCGACAGCCCGGATCATACAAACATACGGAGGACGATTAAAATGGCGGAATTAAGATGGAATCCACTTATAAAGGATTGGGTGATGATAGCATCACACAGGCAGAACAGACCGAATATGCCGAAGGATTGGTGTCCGTTTTGCCCCGGACCCGATAATGACAAGGTGCCCAAGAGCTTTGACGTATTGGAATACGACAACGACTTCCCTGCACTGTCACAAGCGCCGCCAACGCCCGACGCTGTTGAAACACGGCTTTATAAAACAAAGCCCGCATACGGAAAATGCGAGGTTATCCTGTATTCGCCGGAGCATACCGTAACCCTGCCGGAGCTTCCGGCGGGGCATATAAGGAAGCTTGTGGATCTTTGGCAGGAAAGATTCGAGCTTATGCAAAAGGATGAAAACATCAAGTATATATTCATATTTGAGAACAGAGGCGCCGTTGTCGGCGTATCTATGCCCCACCCTCACGGTCAGATATACGGATATTCGACTATCCCGAAAAAAATAGAGCTGGAGCTTGGCGCGTGCAGGGAGTACAAAGCTCAAACGGGGCGCTGTCTTATCTGCGATATGCTTGAGGATGAAAAAGCGGACGGACGGAGGATCATATTTGAAAATGACGATTTTACCGTATTCCTGCCGTTTTACTGCGAATATCCCTACGGAATATACATAGCGGCAAAGCGCCATGTGCAAAATCTTACACAGCTTAGTGATGCGGAAAAGACAAGCCTTGCCCAAACCTTAAAGGAGGCGGCGGGTACTCTCGATTCGCTGTTTGATTATCCGTTCCCCTACATGATGTGTATGTATCAGAATCCCGTAAATACGGGCGCGGATATTGACGATTACCATTTCCATATCGCATTCTATCCGCCTATGCGTGATAAGGATAAGCAGAAATTCAACGCCTCGTCCGAAACGGGCGCCTGGGCGCACTGCAACCCGACCGCACCCGAGGCAAAGGCTGTGGAATTAAGGGAAGCGCATAAAAAATATCTTGAAAAAACAGGTAAATAATTATACATAAACGGGCGTGTCTTGATAAGCAAATTTTTTGCAAAATTGAGGCGGCGCCTTCTTTTTTTGTATAAAAATCCGGGACTGCCTCACTTTTTTCGGTAAGACTGCCCCGGTTGGGTCTTCTCTTATTTTGATGAATAGCTGTTTCCCATAACCTCCGCCGCGCGGCGTTTTAGCTGCCATACGGTCATGGTGATATTATCCGAGTGCATGATCACATCGGATACGGCAAAGCCACGTATACCCACATCCGAAATAATATCAAGATTTTCCTCGTTCAGACCCCCGTATGCGATAGCGGGGATCTTTACCGAGCTTGTAACGCCGAGCGCCTTATGCGTGGTTATAAAATCATCGCCGAAAAACGGGCCGATACGGAAATAGTTTGCGCCGTCAAGCTGTGCGGACGACGCCTCCGGTATGGTTTTTGCGCCGACTCCTATGATTTTTGAAGCTCCCATAATTTCTCTTGCACGTTTTACGGGTATGCCGTCGCCGTTTAAGAAAACTCCGTCACAGCCAGCCGCAAGCGCAACATCGAGCCTGTCGTTTATTATCAGAGGCACGCTGTAGCTGTAACAAATATCCCGTACACGCATCGCCTTTTTGTAATAGTCAAGCGACGGTATGTTTTTTTCGTCAAGCTCTACAACGCTCACTCCCGAACGCACCGCCTCCTCGATCTTAGCGCAAAATACGTCATCTGAAAACCCCTGTGAATTTGCAACGAGATATAACGTAAAATCCATAAGCTATGCCCCTTCCGAATAAAAATATAACCAAAGCTGCTATAATTCTATCTTTTACGGCATTTTTTGTCAAGTGGGTTTTTTGATGTTATTCAAAAAACGGCTGCACAGTATCAAAACCGCACAGCCGCTTTTAAAACATATTTACACTTCTTCAAAAGCGTCCTTGCCCAGACCGCAGATCGGGCATACCCAATCCTCCGGAACGTCCTCCCATGCCGTGCCGGGAGCTACGCCGTTATCGGGATCGCCGACAGCCGGATCGTACTCATAGCTGCATGGACATACATATTTTGCCATACTCTTTTCTCCTTTCCTTTTTATTATATTTAACTCTGTAATCGCACAGACCTTTTGCCGCGCGGATCATACTTTTTAACTCAGAAAGCAATCGTATGCGTTCTGGTTTTTTCCTCTTTACCGTTAAGCTCTATTATGCCCCTTTTGCTTTTAAAATCATAGCTGCTGTCAACAAAATCGGGGCATCCGCACCAGGGCTCCATGCAAATGTATTTGGCTCCGGGCTTTGTCCAGAGCAGGAAGTAATCATGCCCCTCAAAGTCAAGTCCCGTTTCATCGCCGGTCTTTCTGTTTTTAAGAACTACCTTTCTTGATTTGAGATTTAAAAATACAAGTGCGTCGACCGCAAAATATTCATATTTAAGAGGCAGCTCGCAAACGTTCTTGCCTATGTTTTCTACATCATATTCAAGCAGATTCCCCGTGAGAATACTTCTGTCAAGATCCTCGGGCTTATCAAATATGATACTGTATTCCTCTATCCCCTCGGGACAATAATAGGCCTCATGAGCGCCTACCGAATAATACATAGGGCTATCGTCAAGGTTTTTCACCTTATATTCCACCTTCAATTCCGCACCGTTAAGGGTGTAGACAACACGGAACTCGTAGCGGAACGGAAAATGCTCCAGCGTTTCGCTGTCAAAGCGGTTTAAAAACACCAGCTCTGTATCGCTTTTGCTTTCGACCTCAAACTCCGAAAAACGTGCATAGCCGTGTTTTCCGAGAGTATATTCACGGTTTTCGTATATGTACTTTCCGTCCTTAAGTCCGCCGCATATCGGGAAAAGAATGGGAGCGTGAAAGCCCCAGACATCGGGATCTCCGATCCAGATCTTTTCATTTCCGTTCTTTTTTGCGCTCAGAAGCTCGGCACCCTTTGTCGAAAATACCGCCTCGACAGTGCCGTTTGATAAAACTAATTGCTCAGACATTTAAACTCTTCCTCCTTCGGTCTTTCCAATATACATTTTAACAGTTTCGCAAATAATGTCAAGTACGTCGTCAAAATTTTTGTGTGATTACCGTTAAACCGTAAATTTGCAAAGCAAATGCAACAGCAGCAATTTACGATTACCGTTAAATGGCGTTTGGGTATCATCAAAAAAGCATTAAACGATGGTTTTACTGCGTATTCTGTATTGGGACGGATTTATGCCTACTCTTTTTTTGAAATACGCGGAAAAATACGGATAGTTTTCAAATCCGCACATGCTTGAGATCTCCGTCAGGGGAAGCTCGGATTCGGCGATCAGTTTCTTTGCCTCCCCTATTCTGATATTAAGGATATAATGCTGGATCCCGCATTTGAAATTCCGCTTAAAAAGTCTGCCCAGATAATTCGGGTGATACCCTACTATATCCGCCAGAAATTTATTTTCAAGCTTTTTTTCATAGTTGTTTGAAATATACTCAGTTACGACCTCTACCGCATCGGATTCGGAGTCATTGACGCTTCCCTTGAACGTATGAAGCCTGATCACAAGCTCCTTGACCGTACAGGAGCACAGCTCCCGCGCGTATTCGTTTGTTCCCTGGAATTCATTGATTATTTTTGAAAAATAAGAATAATACTGCTTTGCGTGATTAAACACATAAGGGGCGGCAAGGAAGGTTTTGCCGCCGGATATGCGGCTTATATACCGATCCTTTTTTATTTTGCCGCTTCCGGTATATCTTTGCGACGGTCTCGGCACTGTATCCTCACATTCATCATGCGACAGATCAAAATTTACCAGCGTAAATACGGCTGCGCCCTCGTCTGTGGGCGCCGTGAAAAACTCATACGGAACGCCCTTGGGCGAATAGAGTATATCATCCTTGTTCAAGTGAAAAACCTTGCCCTCGGATATAAGCGAAACGGAGCCGCTTTTAACGTAAATAAAATGATTATCTGCCGGAACGACCTTATAGCCCACAGGTCTGTATTTAAACGACTGCACGTATCTGAAAAACGGATTTATCAAATGCATTTTCATAATTTAAATTTCTCCGAAAGGTTTATTTTACAAAAGTTGTTGTTTGTTATCTGTATGTATATTAGCATATTCCGGTGTTATAATCAAGAAAAATGTGAAAGAGATGACCAAAGAAATGACAAAAATAATTATTTCCGTCAAGGATGCGTTTGCATTGCTCATCAGCGCATTTCCGTGCATAGTCGAACAGCTCTTGACCATGTTTGTTATGACGGTAAGTCTGATGTTTGCCGGCAAAATAAGCGGAGAGGCAATAGCCGCAGTTTCAATGATAAATACCGTTATAGTATGCCTGCAGTGCGCCCTGGTCGGCTTTACAACAGCAGGAACGATAATTATCGGCAGACTTTGGGGCGCCGGGAAAAGAGCTGAGATTCCGAATGTTGCGTTTTGGGTAAACACCCTGTCTGCTATCGTGTCTCTGATTCTTACGGCAGGCTGTCTTATCTTTAAAAATCCTCTTTTGAATCTGATATTTGCAGGTCAGAGTGCGGATTTTATACGTTCGGCGAACAATTATTTTATCATTTCTGTTTCAGGTATCGTTTTCATAGGAATGTTCAACAGTATAGCGGGCTGCTGCAGGGGCGTCGGGGACAATACCCTGCCGATGCTTATGGGCTTTTGCTTCGTTCTGACGGACGCTGCGCTGAATTTTGCATTGAGCGGCACTCTCAAAATCAACGGGATAGCCTGTGCCATGCTGATTTCAAGGAGTGCCGCCGTATTCCTGGGATATGCGCTCATGCTCATAAAAAAAAGCCCGGTCATTTTTTCGGGCGCGCCAAAAAAATTTTCCTTAAATATAATTCCCAAAATATTCAAAATCGGTACGTTTTCGGCATTGGAGCAGTTTATATTCCAGATCGGGTTTGTTATCCAGCAAAGTCTTTTTATGTCGTTCGGCGTGATGTTTCAGGCGGGGTATCAGATCGGGGCAAATCTGAATAATATATGCAATGCCCCTGCGTATGCGGTTGGAATAGTTGCAATGGAAAAGGTATCGGGCGCTTTGGGAAGAAAGGATAAGCCGGAGGCTATCAACGTTTACAAAAGCGTAAGAACGCTGAGCTTCAGCTTCTTTTTGCTGCTGAGTCTTGCACAGGTGGCGTTCTCATCACAGTTGGCGGCATTTTATACATCCGATGCAAACGCTCTTATTTACGGGAAATATTTTACGGTTTTGTTTGGAATATTAGACGTTGCGCTGGCATTGTTCCAGGGCTTGAGCGCATTACTGCGCGGTGCGGGCGATGTAAAATATACGACCTGTATAAGCTTTATCGGGCTTTGGGTGGCAAGGATCCTCGGCTGTTCCCTTGCCTTTAAAATAACAGGCAATGCGATCATGTCCGTTACGATAGGCATCAGCGCCGACTTTATTGTGCGCTGCGTGGCATATTACATCAGGATCAGGAGCGGAAGATGGCTCAAAAAGTCCGCTCTATAGCGCTTTACCTGCCGCCGCATCTATCCTCTTGTTTCTGTAATATAAGATCAGATCCGCTCCGACCATGACGAAATTCAGAACGTAAAAAAACAGCACATACCATTTGCTCCCGATATTTGCCATATAATCGGCATTTGCAAGCTTTGAGGCTATTCCCGCAATATACCCGAAGAAGATAAGGTATAAGAACGCAAGGCTCTTCCCCTTTGTTGTTCTTGCCCTGTATGATTTTATCACGTTCATGGGCCAAGAAGCGCCGAAGCTGACGATCATGATTATTTCAAGCAATTCTGCCATTTTTATTCTTTTCCTTTCCGTTTTTATCTATGATTAAAATCAATATTATGCCGGTACTTTATTTGTCTTGAATATTATACGCCGAAGGTGCAAAAAAATCAAGAAAAACTGTGATTTTACCGCGCGGCTGCAAAAAAATTCACAAAATAAGTGTTACAGGCGGGCAAAAAAACAAAAAAGGCAAAAAAACATAGAAAAAATAAAAATAAGATATAGACTTTTTTGCAAAATATGTTATAATATAATGGCAATTTGCAAGTAAGGAAAATTTTAGGAGGAAAAAGAAGTATGGCAAAGAAGTATTGTTACCTCTTTACAGAGGGTAACGCAAACATGAGAGAGCTTCTTGGCGGTAAGGGCGCAAACCTTGCAGAGATGACCAACATCGGTCTTCCCGTCCCGCAGGGATTTACGATCACGACAGAGGCTTGTACTCAGTACTATGAGGACGGACGCACAATTAACCCCGATATTATGGCTGAGATCAACGAGTACATCGTAAAGATGGAGGAGATCACAGGCAAGAAGTTCGGTGATAAGGAAAATCCGCTTCTGGTATCTGTACGTTCAGGCGCAAGAGCATCAATGCCCGGTATGATGGACACGATCTTGAACCTCGGTCTTAACGAGGACGTTGTTGCGGTCATAGCCGAGAAATCAGGCAACCCGCGTTGGGCTTGGGACTGCTACAGAAGATTTATCCAGATGTATTCAGA
>CACZPW010000164.1 GCA_902783115.1 uncultured Ruminococcus sp.
TGAAAATATACGGTATTCTGACTGCACACATTACTATAAATCGGGCGAATTTTCAGACTGCGAGTGGTTCAGAGGCGCAATATACATAGATAATTTCTACAGTAACATCACCTTTGACGCGTCAAAAAAACAGCCTGTGGACGAGGGTACGCCGAAAATAAAAAATATCGTACTTGAAAACATCAGCTCCGATACCGTTGCCGGCAATGCCGTGTATCTTGCGGGCTTGCCGGAAAGTCCGCTTGAAAATATATGCCTTAAAAATATAAGGGCACATGGAAAATACGGCTTAAAGGCGTACAATATAGACGGTTATAAGGCTCAAAACGTAAGCGTAACAGCCGATGAGGGCGAAGCGGAGTGTTTGAAAAATATACGCTGAAAACAAAATGTGCTGTTTTCGGCGCATATTATGTGATATTTTTGGCACATATTATATGGTATTTTTTTGTAAATCATATTGCTTAAATCCACAACCTGTGGTACAATAGTGCATAATTGAGAATTATGTCGTAATGCCGTGCGGCATTGCGGGGAAGGATAAGAAATGGTAAGAAGAATTTATGTTGAAAAAAAGCAGGGCTTTGATGTCGAGGCAAAGAAGGTCTATTCGGATATAAAAGAGAATCTGTCGCTTGACGGTCTTTTGGACGTAAGACTTATTCAAAGATACGACGTTGAAGGCATTTCCGAGGAGGAATATCAGAAGGCGAGAAGTCTTATATTTTCGGAGCCACCCGTTGATAATGCGTATGATGAGGAAATAGACTTATCGGGCGGAAAGAGCTTTGCAATAGAATATTTGCCGGGACAGTTTGACCAGAGGGCGGCGTCTGCGGCGGAATGTATTTCAATACTTACCCAAAAGGATGCGCCTAAGGTGCGCTCCGCAAGAGTTTATGTGCTTGTCGGAAAGGTTACGGAGGATGAATTTGAGCGTGTAAAGAAATATCTTATAAACCCTGTCGAATCCCGTGAAGCAGCGTTTATAAAGCCCGAAAGTCTTGATATGGAGATAACAGTTCCCGAGGACGTAAAAACCGTCGGCGGATTTATTGATATGGACGCAGACGGTATGCGTGAATTTTTGGATTCCATGGGCTTTGCCATGGATATCGACGATCTTATCTTCTGTCAGAATTATTTTAAGAACACCGAAAAACGGGATCCTACCGTTACCGAGATGCGTATGATAGATACATATTGGTCGGATCATTGCCGTCATACCACATTTGCCACAAGGATAAACAACGTTGTTATCGATCAAGGCAAATATGCAGACGTCATAAAGAACTCATACGATGAATATAAAAGGGCAAAAGCCGAGTTTTATGCGCCCGATAAGGATATTTGCCTTATGAATATGGCGACAATAATCGTAAAGCAGTTAAAGGCAAAGGGACTTTTAAAGGAGATAGACGAGTCAGAGGAAATAAACGCATGCTCAATAGTCGTGCCTGTCGATATTGACGGTAAGGACGAGGATTGGCTTATAATGTTTAAAAACGAAACGCATAACCATCCTACAGAGATCGAGCCCTTCGGTGGCGCGGCTACCTGTCTTGGCGGAGCTATAAGAGATCCGCTGTCGGGAAGATCGTATGTTTATCAGGCGATGCGTGTGACGGGAAGCGGCGATCCGAGAATACCGTTAAAGGATACTCCCGACGGAAAGCTTATGCAAAGAAAGATAACAAAGGGTGCCTCCGACGGCTATTCCTCCTACGGGAACCAGATAGGTCTTGCAACCGGTCAGGTGCAGGAGATATATCATCCCGGCTATGTTGCAAAGAGAATGGAAATAGGTGCCGTAATAGGCGCCGCGCCAAAGAAAAACGTTATCCGTGAGGTGCCCCAAAAAGGCGATGTGATAATCCTTCTTGGCGGCAGAACGGGCAGGGACGGCATAGGCGGCGCAACAGGCTCTTCAAAGGCGCATGATGAAAAGAGCGTGCTTACCTGCGGCAGTGAGGTGCAAAAGGGCAATCCGCCTGTGGAAAGGAAGATACAAAGACTGTTCCGCGACAGTAAGGTGACCACGCTTATCAAAAGGTGTAACGATTTCGGCGCGGGCGGCGTGTCCGTAGCGATCGGCGAGCTTGCGGACGGACTTGTTATAGATCTTGATAAAGTACCGAAAAAATATGAAGGTCTTGACGGGACGGAGCTTGCCATAAGCGAATCGCAGGAGAGAATGGCTGTGGTCGTTGCGGCTAAGAATTCGGATAAATTTATAGAATATGCAAATGCGGAAAATCTTGAAGCGACGCCTGTTGCATATGTAACGGACGAAAACCGTCTTGTGATGAATTGGAGAGGCAAGACCGTATGTAATATTTCAAGAGATTTCTTAAACACGAACGGTGCGGTAAAGAATACCGATGTAAGGGTTGAGCTTCCCAAAGGTGACTATTTTGAGACGGAGCCCGTATCGGATATAAAGGCAAAATGGCTTGATGTATTATCCAATCTTAACGTATGCTCACAAAAGGGACTTGCCGAAAAATTTGACTCTACAATAGGCGCAAATACGGTGCTTATGCCGTTTGGCGGCAAGTATCAGCTTACGCCGTCCGACGGTATGGCGGCAAAGGTGCCCGTAATGACCGGCGAAACGAATACGGCGACGGTCATGACCTTCGGGTATAACCCCGACCTTTCCTCATGGTCTCCGTATCACGGAGCGATGTATGCGGTTGTCGAATCCGTATCAAAGGCTGTGGCGCTTGGCGCGGATTATAAGGATATATACCTTACCTTCCAGGAATACTTTGAAAGATTGGGTACGGACCCTGCTCGTTGGGGAAAACCGTTTGCGGCACTTTTGGGCGCATATAAGGCACAGCTTGAGCTGGGGATAGCGGCTATAGGCGGCAAGGATTCGATGAGCGGCTCATTTAACGAGCTTGACGTTCCGCCAACGCTTACATCGTTTGCCGTAGCTCCCGCAAAGGCTGATAAAATAGTGTCCGGGGAGCTTAAAAGCACAGATTCAAAGCTTGTACTGTTTAAGCTTGAACGTGATGAAAACGGTCTGCCTGTTTTTGATAAGCTAAAAGAGATGTATGCCAAAATACATTCGCTTATTGCACAAGGTAAGGTGCTGTCGGCATCGGTCGTAAAGGGCTTCGGGCTTTCGGAAACCGTTGCAAAGATGTCATTCGGCAATAAGATAGGCGTAAAGCTTAACTCAGGTGTTACAAGCGAGCTTCTGTTCAATGCGCCGCTTGGCTCAATAGTGCTGGAGGTAAGCGCGGATACGGATGCCGGACTTTTGATAGGTAATACAAACAGTACAAATACTATCAGCGCATTGGGTACGGATATAGATATAGACGAAGCTATAGAGGTATGGACAAAGCCGCTTGAAAAGGTGTTCAGGACCAAAGCGGGAGAATTTTCAAAGGAGCCGGATACCTATAGCTATGACGGCAGAAATATAACGGTCGCATCGGAAAAATTTGCAAAGCCGAGAATTTTCATACCCGTATTTCCCGGTACAAACTGCGAATATGATACGGCAAGAGCTTTTGAAAAAGCGGGCGGCATAGCCGATGTGTTCGTGATAAGAAACCTTAACGGTGCAGACGTTGAATATTCGTTAAGGGAAATGGAAAAGAGAATAAACAATTCACAGATAGTTATGCTGCCGGGCGGATTTTCAGGCGGTGACGAGCCTGAGGGAAGCGGTAAATTCATTGCAACGGCCTTCAGAAATCCGCTTGTAAAGGACGCCGTTATGAATATGCTCAAAAACCGTGACGGCTTGATGCTCGGTATATGTAACGGATTCCAGGCTCTTATAAAGCTCGGACTTGTGCCTTACGGAGAGATCAGGGAGCTTGATGATGCATCGCCGACGCTTACCTTCAATACTTTGGGCAGACATATATCGAGAATGGCAAACACAAGGATCGCCTCAAATAAATCTCCGTGGTTTAAAAACGTAAATACGGGTGATATATTCTCCGTTGCGTTATCTCACGGTGAGGGCAGATTTATTGCCGGCCCGGATACCGTAAAGGAGCTTGCAATAAACGGGCAGATAGCGACTCAGTATGTAGACCCCGACGGCAGGGCAACCTACGATATAGATTGGAATCCCAACGGCTCTGTTGAGGCGATAGAGGGCATAACCTCTCCCGACGGCAGGATTTTGGGCAAGATGGGACACAGTGAGCGAATAGGAAACAGAGTATCGTTCAATGTTCCCGGCAATAAGGATACCAAGATCTTTGAGGCGGGCGTAGAATACTTTAAATAATAAAATTTAACGGGGCTGTTGTATTTTTGCAACAGTCCGTTTGATAGGAAGATAATTATATGAAACCGAAAATATACGATATATTTCCGCAGATAGCTGATGAAAGCTTAAATCAGATAAGCATTGACAGAGTACGTGTCTCAAAATCAAGGCGGAAAATCAAGCTTTATCTTGCGGAGGAAATATCCGAGGAACTCTCAGCGAGGCTCACCCAAACCCTGAAAAAAGACTGTAACTTAACAGACGCATATATAGTTTCCGGGGAAAAATCGGACAGAGATGAAAAAAGAATAAAAAATACGATCGTATATGCGCCGCCCAAAACTGAAGGCGGTGATTCTCCCGGTGCGGTCAAAAAGACGGTTATCGGCAAGGTGGATATTTTTGAAACAATGTACGGAAAGGCTATACGCGACGATGTTGTCACGCTAAGCTCCATAAACGATAATTCCGGCTACTGCACCGTTTCGGGACGGGTATTTGCGATAGATGACAGGATCATCCATGCAAAGAAAAAGGATAAGGATATGCATCTTATCACTATGGATATAACCGATAATACCGATTCAATTACCGTAAAGCTGTTCATGGATAAGACCGAGGAGGACGAGGCATTCAATAAGTTTTTCACGCCCATAAAAAAAGGCGTGAAAAAGGGCGGCTTTTATATAGTGTGCCGGGGTATTGCGCAGTATGACGAATATCAGAAGGAAACCGTCATAATGGCAAAGAGCATCGCTGCTGTAAGCCCGCCCGCACGCAAGGACGATTTGGCGCCGAAAAAAAGGGTTGAGCTTCATATGCATACGCAGATGTCGCAGATGGACGCAATATCCCCGGTCGAGGAAATTGTTGAGCGTGCAATATCGTGGGGGCATACGGCGGTTGCCATAACCGATCACGGAGTCGTGCAGTCGTTCCCCGACGCTATGAAGGCGTCTGATTATAACCAAAAAATAAAGATCATATACGGCGTAGAGGGGTATCTGGTCGATGATGGCAAAAAAATCGTACAAAATGCAAATGACGAAACCGTAAATTCGGATTTTGTCGTATTTGATATAGAAACGACGGGTCTTGACAGGGAAACGGAAGAGATTACCGAGATAGGCGCGGTAAAGGTAAGAAACGGCGAGGTGGTTGATAAGTGGTCAACCTTTGTAAACCCCAAAAAACCGATACCAAAAAGCAATGAGGAGCTTACGGGAATAAGCGACGCCATGGTAGCGGACGCACCTACAATAGACAAGGTTTTACCCGGGTTTTTTGAGTTTGCAAAGGATTCGGTGCTTGTAGCGCACAATGCGGATTTTGATACGTCTTTTATAAAACGTGACGCAAAAAAATACGGTCTTGACTGTGATTTCTGTATTCTCGATACGCTTGTCCTGTCAAGATGTATGTTCCCGAATCTGCGGAACTATAAGCTTGATACCATATCAAAGCACTTAAACGTAATACTTGAAAATCATCACAGAGCGCTTGACGATGCAAAAGCAACGGCGGACGCATTTGTAAAGATGCTTGAAATTTTAAAAAACGAGGGAAAGACAAGCTTAAAGGATCTGAACACACAGTATGATCTCAGGAACGGAGCGAAGAAAAACAGAGCGCACCACATAATCATACTTGCCAAAAATCAGACGGGGCTAAGGCATATATACGAGCTTGTGTCACAGTCGCATCTCAACTATTTTTTCAGGACACCGAGAATACCGAGAGGTCTTTTGGAGGAAAAACGTGAGGGGCTTATATTAGGCTCCGCCTGCGAACAGGGCGAGCTGTTTTCTGCGATGCTTGACGGTGCTTCCGATGCGGAGCTTAAAAAAATAGCTGCATTTTACGACTATCTTGAAATACAGCCGTTGGGTAACAATGCGTTTATGAAACGCTCCGACAGGAAGGAATATGCGAATATAAACACCGATACCGATCTTGAAAATTTAAATAAGCGGATACTTGATATCGGAAAGCTTTCGGATAAGCCCGTATGCGCTACCTGCGATGTTCATTTTCTTGATATGGAGGGTGCAGATTACAGAAAGATACTCATGCACTATAAGGGTTTTGACGATGCGGATTTTCAGGCGCCGCTGTATTTTAGGACTACCGAGGAAATGCTTGATGAATTCAA
>CACZPW010000165.1 GCA_902783115.1 uncultured Ruminococcus sp.
CTATGCGGAGGGGTTTGCCGCGCAAAACGGTATAGACTGCGTTGCAAAGCCCCGTCCTACGGAGATCGAGCTTAGCTACGTCAAAAATTCGGACAGCGAAAATACGGTGACGGTTACGGGCGTAAAGAATAATGCCGTTATAAAAGGCGATTATATCCTGCCCGAAACGATTGACGGATACACCGTAACGGCGATAGGCGCAGAGGTGTTCAAGGATCAGACCGCTATGACCGGTTTTACAATGCCCGATACCGTAACCACTGTATCGTACAGTGTGTTCTGGGCTTGCTCGGGACTTAAAACGGCGCATTTGTCAAGAAATCTGACGGGTACTCTGGCGGGTACGTTTGCATACTGCCCAAGCCTTGAAACCGTAAACATACCCGATAATATCACAGCGCTTCGCAAAACCTTTATCGGATGCAGAAACATAACAAATATTACTCTGCCTGCGGGTATTACCCAAATAGACACGCTTACCTTCCAAAGCTGTATTGGGCTTAAAACGGTATATCTGCCGCAGTCGATAAATTCGATAGCTGACGATGCGTTTTTATACTGCACAACGAAAAATATAACCGCATTTGTAGACGATATGGCTTCCTATTCTGCACAGATCGCCACAGGACTTAATATGATATGCGTTATTGCTCCGGATATGCCGTTTGCGATCAAGCATAGAAGCGTAACAATAAGCAATAATAAGCCTGAGATTGCCATCACCCTTAAAAACTACAGCTATCTGGGGAGCTGTACGGTATATGCGGCTGTGTATAAGAGCGATTCGTCGCTGTATGCCGTAACAATGCAGGGTATTGATACGGAGAGCGGAGCGACGGAGGATATTATCTTTGATTTCAAAAATGAATACAGCGAGGGACTTACATATAAGATAATAATTTTGGACAGCGATATGTCGCCGCTTTTGGTTGCGGCAAAAAAGGAGCTCAGAGACGATAATGCGGATATGGAGAGCTATCCCAAAATGAATCTGTTTGAGTCCAATTCCTCAAACAGTTCATGGGATAAGGCGATATCCACCGCCAATTTCGGCGTAAACGGCTGGGCAAATCTTACTGTGTACGATACCTGTGAAAATTTGCCCTGTGAAGCTTACAGAAGCTTCCCTGAAATAGTTGATGATACGGTTACTCTCGATTTTGATTTCAGTATGAGTAACTATATGGAGGACACAAGATTTTCAGTTCTCGATAATCAAACCGTTGTGGTCGGATTTATAACAAAAGGCACACATTTGTATTTTGAGCGACCTGACGGCGGATTGACGGAGCTTGCGGAGTATGCTCCGTATACGACGGCATCTGACGAGGACGAGAAATCCTACGTCCGTGTTGAATTTGACTTAAAAAACGGTGCCGTAAACTACATAAGAGTCAACGGAAGCATTGTGGCGGAGGATGTCCCGCTTACAAATGCATCGGACAGGATAGACGGCTTTGACGTGCTTACGGGAGTTGCGGCTACGGGACGTATCATAAACAGACAGGTAAGGATAAACTGCGGTTATATAGTAAACGAGGATTTTACAAATAAATTCGGAGTGCTGCCCCGGGATTGGGAATACAGCTTGGACGGAAGCACGACCTCCGCCTATGAAATAAATTCGCGTGTTCCCGACCGTTTCAGCGTCTGTGTTGATACGGAAAACGGCGATTTCAAGGCTGTAAAGCGCTTTGAAAGTATCAGCGCAAATCCCGTGTTTGAGATAATGTGCCTTCAGCCCCAAAAGAGGGATAACATAAGCTTTTCTCTTAAAAACGGCGATAAGACGGTACTTGAGGTATCGGCTGACGGCGAGGATTTTGTATTAAAAACAGGCAAGTTCGACGATAAGTTCTACACATACCTGCCAAACGTCTGGTACGGACTAAAGGCGGAGCTTGACCTTGTAAATTCAAAGGCGGATATTTTTGTCAACAACAAAAAGGTCTTGTCAAATATTGACATGGATCTTAAGGATTTCAGAATAGACAATATTGAAATCTATGCCGGTCAAAACTCTGATGGCTTTGTTTATGACGATGTAAAGCTTTACAGAAAGAGAATAATTCCCGACGACTATGTACCCGAGCCCGTAAACCCGGGCAGAGCAAGGGATTATGTTCTTGGAATGCAGGTATGCAATCTCTGGACTGAGGGACAGTATACAAAGACATGGGATTATATCAAATCCGCACCTAACAGACTGCCGGTTTTCGGCCCGTATGACGAGGGTAATCCCGAAATGAACGATTGGGAGATAAAATGGCTCTTGGAGCATGGGATAGACTACGAATTTATATGGGCATATCCCAATATCAAGTATTCATCGGACAAGGGCTATGCGCCGATAAAGCCCAATGTTGTAAGGGAAGGTCACTATATTTACGACGGTTTTATGAACGCCCGCTACAGTGACATGATGAAATTTGCCATAAGCTTTGAAAACGATTCGGCAAACTACAGCGATGAGTTTTACAACGAATTTTTTGAAGCGTATGTCCCGTACTGGATAGAATATTACTTTAAGGACGACAGGTACTTAAAAATTGACGGACGCCCGATAGTAGGCATATATGCGATGGATAAATTCCTCGGCATTTTCGGAACTATGGGAGAGGACGATGCGCTTATAAACCAAGGAATAGCGCGGTTCAGGCAGATGTGTATTGATGCGGGAGTAGGGGATCCGTACATTGTAAGTCATGGCTTTGGGTATACCGAAAGCACGTTTAAAAAGTATTCGGCATACGATATAGACTGTATAACACTTGCCGCATGGCCAAAGCATGAGGGCGTTATATGGCAAAAATCCGATATCAGGCATATGGCAAACCTGGGCTATCAGTACGGCATGGATTTCATACCCGCCATTCAGCCAAAGCAGGATCTGGCGGCATGGGAGCAGCGCACGGGCTTCCATTCCTCGGGCGAGGAGCTTTCGGGAGTACTCAGATGGACAAGAGACGAGCTTCCGTCGCTGATAAAGCATAAGAGCCTCAGCAAAAATATCTTGAATTTCCTTACATGGAACGAGTTTGGCGAGGGACACATAATGATGCCCACAAACGACGACGGATTTACATATCTTGACTGTGTAAGAAACGTATTTCTCGGCAGCGGCGAGCATACCGATGTCGTTCCGGAGGGTGAGCAGATAAAGAGGATAAACCGTATGGTGGATAATGACAGGCTTGTCACGGCGGTGCGTGAAAATGCTATCCCCGCCGTACCCGATGATATCTCCGCGCTCAAAGTCAAAAAAGGCTGGTATTTTTCATCTTCCGCCGATTATAACGCGTGGGGCGCGGATTCCTCCGTGACCGTTTCAAGAAGCGGCAGCACTCTTATAGCGGCTCCGACGGGCAACGAGCCTGTAATAAAGCTATTGGATATACCGGATATTGATTTATACGACGTAACCTATGTAAGAGTAAGAATGAAGGGCAACGAAACCTCCTGCGGCGGCAATATCAAGTGGACACTGGAGGGGGATAATACCTTTGACGATATAAAGCGGGCGTATCTTGAAACACCGCAAGGTACGGCGCTGTCAATGACCGATTACTATATCCCCATAGGCAGAAGCGTAAAGCGCAACGGGAAATTGACGGGGCTTAAGCTTACTCCGGGACTTATAACGGCGCAGGCGCAGAAATTCGAGATAGAGTCAATAGAGCTTTTAAGCGATATAAATATCACAAATACACCCAAAATCGTATATGGTGACAAGACCGTGCATATCAAAACCGTGCCCGTATACAAAAACGGTACGCTGATGGTTCCGTTACGTGAAACGGCAAACGCTCTTGGCGCAAAGGTTGATTGGTATGCGCACGATAACAGCTATGTGATGTATACCTCGTATCAGATGGCTATCATCGCAAGGATAGGTGATGTTACGGCATATAGGGGGAATATCCCGTTTGAGCTGGGCGAGGCGCCGTACTGTGTAAGTGATAAAATAAACGATACGGTTTATGTGCCTGAAAGCTTTATTGAGGACGGACTTAAAATAAGGCTTGAATGGGACAATCAGACAAAAACTCTTTTTGCATATACGGACACAAAGGTCATTGATATGCCCCAGGGGGCGCAAATCGTAAAAGCGGACTATTTCAACTCGGTAAATTATGTGACAAGCAGATTTAATCATTACAGTGCGGAAAGAACTGTAAAGGGCGACAGCTTAAGGACAAGCACAAATCCGTCATACAATGCTAACATACTGTATAAGACGTATTTTAAAGGCACAGATACCGCAGATATAAGCTATATCTGCTTAAAAATCGCAAGCTCCGTAAATTCAAGTCTTAAGGTATATTATACCCTCGGAGCTTCAACGTCGATAAGCGCCGCATATTCATCGGGCGCATATACCGTAAGCAAGGGCGTAAATACGATTTGCATACCTGTATCGGAGCTTAACGGCTGGACGGAGGGAACGCTTAATTATCTCAGGGTAGATCCGCTGAGCACAAACGGCGAATTTGAGATAGATTACGTTGCACTTTTGAAATAAAGAATTTATGACAAAAAAATGAAATCTACTGATTTACCGAAAATATACAATATGTTATGATATTTTTGGGCTAATTGTACAGTAAAGGAGCTTTATCATGAAGAAGAGAGGAACAAATATCATATTGACCTCGGCGCTGGCATTAAGTATTTTGTGTCAGCCGTTGGCGTTTGTAAAAAATGCAAAGGCGGACGGGGATACTCCATATACCTACAGCGTTATCAGCGAGGCGGAAAAAACAATAAGGATTACGGGCGGAAAATCGGGCGTCGTTCTGGACGGCGATGTGATAATCCCGTCCGAAATTGACGGATATACGGTAATATCTTTGGGTAACGCCGCTTTCGGTAAGGGCTTATTCAAGAATGTAACGTCCGTGGTCGTTCCGGATACTGTAAGAAGGATCGAAGATGTAAACTGCTTTTATGACTGCAAGAAAATAACGCATATAACTCTGCCGGAGGAAATGGACTATATCGGCACAGGTACCTTTACGGGCTGCAGCTCGCTTGTATCCATAGTTCTTCCAAAGGGCATCAAAACCATGTCAAAAACCTTCAGGCGGTGTACGTCGTTAAAGTCGGTAACTATCCCGTCGACCGTTACGTCAATGGACGCGCAGGTTTTCGGTTCAACCGACTCCGCCTCGGACGTAATGTCTTCTATGCTAAGCAGCGGCGTTATAAAGTGTGCGATAGGAAGCTATGCCGAGCAGTATGCAAAATCAAAGGGCATAAGTGTAAAATACTGCGAAGGTCCGCTCTACACCTATTCCGAAAACGGTGACGGAACGATAACTATTGACAGTATGGCGCTTGACGTTGAAATAATGGGTACGCTGTCCGTACCGTCGGTTTATGACGGAAAGACAGTTACCGGTATCGGTGAGAGGGCATTTTACGGCAGAAACGACATTTTAAGTATTACTCTTCCCGCCACCGTAAAGACGATCGGCAGCGAAGCCTTTGCAAACTGTAAGAATATAAGCATATTTGAAATTCCAGACGGAGTAACGACGCTTGACAAAGCCTTTTTGGGCTGTAAATCGTTAAAGACGGTAACCATCCCCGATTCCGTTACAAGCATATCTGAGGAGACCTTTTTCGGCGATTTAAAGACAAACGGCGGAGGACCGATAAAAAGACTTGTGATCTACTGTTCAAAGGGCAGTGCGGCGGAAAGCTATGCAAAGCAGTATTCGATAGACTGCGAGGCGGACGGCGATCTGCCCAAGGCATGGGACGGAACGGTCGATATATCCTGGTATGATAAGGACGAGATAACCTATCATATCTCCACAGCCGCACAGCTTGCGGGACTCAGATATCTTGTAAACAGCGGAACGGAGCTGTTTTACGGAAAGATAATTGAACTTGATGACGATATAAATATGGCGGGCACCGTCTGGAAAACCGGTATAGGCTACTATACTGTGGCAAATACGGATGAGGACAGGAGCTTTAACGGAGCCTTTGAAGGAAACGAACATAAAATATTCAATTTCACATATAACTCAAACGCAGAGCTTGATACTGACAGTACGGCAATAGTACCTGCGCCGATCGACCATAAATATCACGGTCTTTTTGCAAATCTGGGTATATACGGAAGTGTAAGGAATCTGGCGCTTGAAAATTCGTCGGTAACGGCGGGAACGCCCGAATTAAAGCTTGAGGGCTTGATAGTGGGTACGATAGCCGGCAGAACGCAGGGAGAAATAAAGCATTGCTACATATCCGATGCGGCATTGGCGGGCGGATATTACGGCTCATTCTGTTCCCAGCTTTACGGCGGAATATGCGGAGCCAATTCGGGAAGACTCGAGGATTGCTTTGTAAAAAATCTTGATTTTAAGGGAGTTACGGCGCAGATAAACGCAGCGCAAAAGGGCGGGATTGCGGCAAGTAATTCGGGAAGCATTATAAACTGCTATGTGTCAAATCTCATTTACGACGATGGACAGAGCTATTATACATGGAACGACGACGGCAGCGGAAAGGACAAATGCCCCGTTATGTTCTACTTTGATTCGATAGTAAGATCAAACAGCGGCACGGTAAAGAACGTATATTCAAGCGATTCCTTTGCAAGAGACGGCTGGACTGTAGGCAAACGCTCGTATGAGGGCTTTTCGACCACAAACGAAAAAATGAATCTTGCGTTTGAAAAGCTTACATTCAGGACGATAGCGCCGGTAAAAGCGTATCTTGAAGCAGAAACCGCCGCTAACGGTAAGACCGATATCAATCCGCAGATCATTCTTGATTTTTCACAGCCTGCAAACATTGATACCATCAACAGTGACACGCTTATATTAAAGCTTGACGGAGAAAATACGAATTCCTTTTACATTGATGCTTCGGACGACGAACGCTATCCGTATTCCTGTAAGCTCAGATTGAATGACGATCTGCTGTGGCAGAAGGAATATGAAATTTCAGCGTCGGGAATAAAGGATTTCTGGAACAGGGATATACCCTCCGAAACGCTCACCTTCACTACTGACGGCGAAATAGTTTTCGACGCATTTGAGCTGTATGAAAATTACGGTGAGGCGGGCGAGAGGAAAATCACCTCGATAAGCGGTGTAAGCGGCCCTGTAACGGCTATCATAAAGGGGCTTAGGAACAACGGCATAAATCATTATCCCAATGCGGTTTTTAGCGTATTTATACTGTCGGACGGTCAAATCGCAAAGGGCGCCGCAGTAAAGACGGATATAGAGTCAAAGGAAATAAAAACCGAGCCTGTCAAGGTAACGGCGCCTTATGGCGGCTCACTTACGGGAGATGTTCTTATACAGGCGGTATTATATAAAGCTCCCGACAATGCCGTGCCGCTCGTAAGGTCGGTACAGGCAGGCAATTAAAAGAGCGGTAAGGAGGTAGGATATGAAAAAGATGTCAAAAATAATATGCGGTATTCTTGCTGCTTCCATGTTTACGCAGATGGCGGCGTTTATGACCCCATACGCCGGTGTAAAAGCGCAGACGGGTGCGGAAAATTACCCTGTGTATTATTTGCGTGAAAATTTCGGTTCAGCATCGAGCTGGGATAAGGGCAGGGCTTGGAACGGTACAAACTACAGCGTCGGTTCGGGCTTGAACGGCGTTGCGCTCACCGATGAC
>CACZPW010000166.1 GCA_902783115.1 uncultured Ruminococcus sp.
TCTCCGTTTACTCCAAGATAAAACGTGCCCGCCGAATCCAACGGATTTTCGGTAAATGTGTATATGAAGCTGCTCATATCATATTCCGTTCCGTCCGCAACAGCTTTGAGTGTGTTGTCCGAACCGCTCAGGGCAGATATTTCCGCATCGAAGCTGTCGGTGCATATAACTATTTTATATGCCTTTTTATCCTCGCTTTGGGCATAGGCAATCAATGTATCCGGCGCTATTTCAGAAAGATCCGTAAGCATAAGCTCATCTTCGCTCAAAGTGTTTACCGTAAGCGCAAGATAATCATCCGAAACGTCAATATTTTGTCCGCTCACTCTGTCATAAATTATTTTGTTTACAAGGTCTATATCCGTAACCCACGCATATTTATATGCGGTTATCGATATGACGTCATATTTTCCGTCATCGTTATTATCAATGATCTCAACAAATCCCGCCTCGGCGGTCTTTACAAGGGAATCTGCATCCATACTTGCAGTCGCTTTTCTGTTATACAGGATCGTATACGAATTGTCGAGTCTGAAATACCCCTTTTTTCCGCCGTCCTTATCATACATGAGCTTGCCGTCTTCAATGCCGTAATATTTTCTTACGGATATTTTTTCATCATTGTTCAGATACGGCTTTGCACATATTACGGTATTTCCCTCTATCTCCGTGTCTATATAATATACAACGCAGTTACGCCCCAACAATCCGTCGCTCTTATCGCAATAATATATACTGTCGCCGATAAGTATACGTCCTTTTCCGACTGCGTTTCCGGCATTTGTAAGCCCGCTCGCCTCATCGGCGCTCACGATACCCTCGGTGTATGTGATCTTTCTGTATTTATAGAGCAAGGTGTCGTCGGATGGGGTATATGAAGTAACATTGTTGCTCATAGACTTTATTTCAAGCGGATAAGAATTGATCGTATTGAAAATAAGCATGATCGCATTTCTTACCGTCATTTGCTTGCCGTTCAATTTTTTGAGCAGCCGGAGCTCGTTGGCAATACGGATATATCCTGACGGATAGCCTCCGTAATATTCCGCTTTATCACGGTATCCGAGCGCTTTGACAACCATTTCAACGGCATTTTGATATGTTATCGCTTTATCGGGATAAAACATCGAGCTTTGCTGAGTCATCCCCATTCCTTCGACAGCCGAAATGGCTTTATATGCATAATGCTTTTTCGGAACGTCTTCAAAGCTGCATGACGAGCCTGTGATTGCAAGCACCTGTGTAAATGCGAACACGAACTCCGCACGGGTTATTACCGTATCCGGATCTGAGGGGAACACATAATCGTCCGATAATTTTTCGATCAGCTCCTGCGCAAGCAAAAATCTTTCGTCGCCCTCATCCGAATCCGCATACGCCGATACGGGCAAAGAACATATCATACAAATGCATAATAAAATTGAAATTATTCGTTTCATATGTAAACCCTCCAATCAGCTTTCTGCATTCAAAAGATCAAGCGCTCTTATCAGAATTGCGGCTGCCTGCGCACGCGTTGTGTTTTCCTTAGGTCTGAAGCTTCCCGTATCAAAGCCGGATAAAATGCCCTCGTCCGTCATTGCCGAAACAGCGTCAACGGCATAATCGGCAATATCAGCCGAATCGTTGAACGGTATACGCTCCGCCTCCGAGAATGCGATCCTATCCTCAAGTATGCGGTAAAGTATAACGGACGCGTCCTCTCTTGTGATACGCTCCTGCGGGCGGAAGCGGTTATGGGTATCACCGTGTACTATTCCCAAAATCCTACACACCGCTACGCTCTGCGCATACCATGCCGACTTATCTACATCGGCAAAGCCGGTATCAGCGTATTCACCCGTAATATCAAATCCGGTACATATCATCTTGACAAATTCGGCGCGAGTTACATAAGCGTCGGGATGAAAACCGCCGTCGTCATAGCCTTTTACTATACCTCTTTGTGCAAGCGGATCTATGTATCGCTGCCCCCAGTGTCCTTCAACGTCATTAAAGCTTTTTTTCACCGAATTATTCGCGGCGACTGCGAAACCGTCATCAGACCATTTTTTAGTAAACGACGATCCGCCCGAGCCGCCTGAAGAACCCGAACCGGAGCCGGAATTATTTGAATTATATTCCTTTGAAATAGTTAAAAACGTATCTCTCACAGCCTTTACACTGTTGAGACTGCTCAATCTGCCGTACAGCTGACCGATGATACCGTCTGCATTATTACTTGTGCAGTAGGAGGTATCAAGGCTGAACACATCGGAAAATACGGTTTTGCTAAGCGGTGAAAGCACGTCCGCAAGCTCACGCCAGTTTTTACAGCTTTTTACCGCCGCAAGCGCGCATGCCTCGGCAAAGGCTCCGGCAATATCCGTTCCGTCCGTATAAAGCTTCATAACGTTTCCTCTTGCTTTTTGGGACAACGCCTGATACATATCATATATCGGCGTTTCCTTGACAAGCATAGAATTTTTGGTTTCGGATAAGACGACCTCTATATCATCGCCCGCACCGATACGTTCTATTGCAAGGCTCGTCCGGCAAAGCTTCAAAAAATCCGAAACATCCTTGCAGTTTTTTATGCCCGAATAGATTCTGTCTGTAAGCTCTGTTGAATACTTAAGCCAATCCTCCTGCGACAAACCCGCATCATGAATACGCCCTTCCAAAAGCGTTCCAAGCTCGCTTTTGCTTTTACATTCCTTCAGAAGCTCGTACAACTGTTTTGCGGAATCTATGGAAATCACAATAAACTTTTTTGATATCCAATTATCGGCGGTTGCGATCTTCGCTATGTATTCACCGCCCGAAAGCGGCAGATACGGCTGTATCGTCACATCGTATCCGCCGTTTTCATCAGCCTGTACCGCTTCGGTTATCAGAGGCGCATCGGGTGAAAAGAATCCGTTTTCATCCTTTGCAATCAATATTGAAATCAACTGTCCGCCGTATGCGGCACCTTTTCCGCTTACTGCAATATTCCCCGTCTGTTCATCAGCTGCAATATATGCGTCCAATTCCTGTGCCGAGGCAGTTGTTACGGTAAGTATCATCACCGCAATAAAGCAAATCAGTCTTTTCATTGATCAAATCACTCCTGTTTTGTTATAGTTACCGTTTCACAAACCGGTTCCATATCGCCGCTCCACAGCATCAGCTTTGCCAATCCGCCGTTCCACGTATCAATGGATACATGTATAAGCTCTTCGCGACTCTCATCGGCGTCTATGCACTGTACACTTTCAAGTATACCGTCAGCGTCATAGGCTGCCGCATAAATCTTAGCTCCCTCACTTCTTGCCATTACTCCTACAGTAGCTGTCTGACGTCCGCTCAGGATCGTTGTCGCAGAATCGTTGATGGTTACGGCAAGCGTATCATCGGGTATAATGTTATAATACTTTAATATGTTTCCTGCCTCGGACGACGCAACAAGCACACTGTCCTGTGCAGCATATACCGCAGTACTTTCAAAGCTATCGTCATCATAAATCTCAAAGTCCCCGGATATTCCGTTCTTTAATACGTTCACTCTTACACTTTCCGGAACAAATACAAATCCGTAATCGGAAATCTCATAATCGTCACTTTCACTTGTCAATGCTACCGTATTTTTTTCTATCTCATATTCGGATGCGTATACCTTTACATCGTCAAACGCCGTCACACCGCTCTTACCTGCCGCAGCTCTTGAGCTTATCCTCATTCTTCCGCCGACATAGTTTACAACGTCCTCTTCGCCAAGCGAATAAAGCTTAACACCCTCAAGCACCTTATCGCCGTTTAAGTAGAAATCCGCCGTAGCACTGCCTATAGTCAATTCAACCGCAAAATTGTACCATCTTCCCGGTATCCACTGGCAGATATAACTGCTGTTTATGCCAAGCTTTCCGTCAGACGAAAATGCGAAGAACGGCTTGTAGGTATCGTTATACGGTATATACGCCATAGACATTATGCCGTCGTAGGAATCCGGCGCAAGCAGCGAAACCTCAACCGTTACCGTTCCGTTGGTTACTTTCGGAAGAAATCTGAAATCAACGCCCGGCTCAGCCTCTGCTTCCGTTTCATTGTTTACATTAAGGAAATATGCGTATCCGTCCTTTGCCGCTCCCGCAAAATCAACGCTTGTCGTTGCATAATTGGTTAATCCCGTTGTAAAGCCTATCGCACCCGTGCCCGAAGCGTCTGCATTTACAAGCTTACCCGTATATGCCGGCAGCTTATTCTGTGCAATACCGTAAGATGTTTCCATATTGCAGTCAAGAATGATGTACTTTTCGGCAACGTTGTAATAATCAAGAACACGTCCGTTCTTTGAGGTTATAACAGCCATGCAGCCCTCTGTAACCGTATCGGCAACCGTTGTGCAGGCAGCGTCCGAATAAACCTCGACCGTTCCGCCGTTTTCCACCGTGATACCGTCTACAAAAGCATCGTGTGTAACCTCCTCAGCACCAAGGTAAACCGTACCCGTGGCAATGCCCGACTTTTCATAATTATAACCGCTGCTTGCGATACCTGTCTTATAATCCTCAGTATCCGGTGTTCCCAGATACATCCTTACATCGTCGATCGCCATACATGAGGTGTATGCGCCGTTAGTCTGCGTTACGCTGTGAACAAGCTGATATCTTCCTCCGACGCTTACATAATCGCTTGAATATATGCCGGTCAGCACATGCTCACCGTTAAGATAATAATCAAGCTTATTTGTACCCGGCGTCAATGTAACGGCAAGATTGTACCAGTGTCCCGGCTCCCAGCGTCCTATTGTTTTCCATGTACCGCCGTCGGTTTTATCGTATGCATAAATCGCGTTTACATTGTTCACGCTCGTCGCAAAATTTATAAGTGACTTCGGCCCGCCCGCAGTGGCCGATGTGTATAGCGGCACCTTTACCTCAAACTGCTGATGTCCGTCCGCAACATTGTCGGGAGCGCGGAGCGAAATCTCGTATGTAACCTGTATATCCGTTCTTCCCGAATCATCTATTGAATATACTGACGGCGCCCACTTGAAATCATAGGTGTAGGTTGTTGTTGAAGCCGCATCGGTAATGTTATAGAAA
>CACZPW010000167.1 GCA_902783115.1 uncultured Ruminococcus sp.
CATATACACAGGCATATAATAGACATCCAAAGCACCGTTTTTAAAAAGCTCCTCCATTGTATAGCCCAAAGCCTCGCCCGTTGTATCGTCAATATTGGTTTCGAGCTTATAAACGGTATCTTCTTTACTGTATTCAATTTCAAACACTCTTAAAATGCCGGGTAAGGAATACTCCCGTTTTCCCGCGCCTATTCCCTGCCTTGTTATACCAAATCCGCCCGGAAGCTTGTCCGAGGTCTTTATAACAGCCGCTATCGCCGCACCGGTCGGAGTTACAAGCTCGCTTCTAAAGTCAATGATATTCAATTTCAAAGCATTGTCCTTAACAATATTTATGACCGCAGGAACAGGAACGGGGATCGTCCCGTGCTGACAGTTTACAAATCCGTTTCCGTCTGTAAGTGACGGTATAATAACGCCGTCTGCACCTAAACTGTCAAAACATACCGAAAATGCGATGATATCCGCAATGGAGTCAACGGCGCCGACCTCGTGGAAATGCACGCTTTTTATATCCGTATCATGCGCCTGTGCCTCCGCCTTTGCCAAAACCGTAAATATATTTTTTGACATTTCCTTTGCACTATCTGTCATATCGGCACTTTCAATGATCGTGAAAATATCGTCAAGACCGCGGTGCGTGTGTGAATGAATGTGTTCATTTTCCGCAGATGTAAGGTACTCAATATCATGGTCATGGTTATTGTGCTTTAAAATCACATTAAAATCAAGCGCAGCTATGCCGTGCTTTTTTACCTTTTTTATTTCATATTCAAATTCACCGTTTTTTATGCTGTCCAATGCCTTTTTAAGTGCATTCCTATCCGCGCCCAGGTCAAGAAGCGCCGCAACGGACATATCTCCGCTGATGCCGTTTGAACAGTCAAAATATAAGCTTTTACTCATCAAAAAATCCTCCGTACGATAATTATACCCCATAACGCCGTTTTTTTCAAGAAAAAAGTACCGGTCACATTTTAACCGGTACTTACAAGCATTGTCAGATTTTAGGCAGAGTGTCAACAGACGCCTTTATCTCCTCGTCGGTGGGAACATAATCGCTCATTTTTCCGTCATTGAAATTCTGATATGCAATCATATCAAAATATCCCGTTCCGGTAAGTCCGAATACGATCGTCTTCTCCTCACCCGTTTCGCGGCATTTGACAGCTTCGTCTATAGCCGCACGGATAGCGTGTGAGCTTTCGGGTGCGGGAAGGATTCCCTCCACCCTTGCAAAATACTGCGCCGCCTCGAAAACGTCCGTCTGCGTATATGATCTTGCTTCCAGCAGTCCGTCATCATAGAGCTGTGAAAGAGTTGAGCTCATACCGTGATACCGTAAGCCTCCCGCATGATTCGGTGACGGGATAAAGTTAGAACCTAATGTATACATCTTAGCAAGCGGACATACCATACCCGTATCGCAGAAATCGTATGCGTAAACGCCCCTTGTAAGGCTCGGACACGATGCAGGCTCTACAGCAATTATACGGTAGTCCGTTCCGTTTTTGATTTTCTCGCCCATAAACGGAGCGATAAGTCCGCCAAGGTTGCTTCCTCCGCCCGCACAGCCGATTATCATATCGGGCTTTACGCCGTATTTGTCAAGCGCCGCCTTTGTTTCAAGTCCTATCACGGACTGATGCAAAAGCACCTGATTCAAAACGCTGCCAAGCACATAACGGTACCCGTCGCTTGATACGGCTTTTTCTACCGCCTCGGATATTGCGCAGCCAAGACTGCCCGTTGTTCCGGGGTGCGCCGCCAAGATCTTTTTACCCACTTCTGTTTCCATGGACGGCGACGGCGTAACGGACGCACCGTAAGTACGCATTACCTCGCGTCTGAACGGCTTTTGCTCGTATGAAACCTTTACCATATATACCTTGCAGTCAAGGTCAAAGTATGAGCAGGCCATAGAAAGCGCCGTTCCCCACTGTCCTGCTCCCGTTTCGGTGGTAACACCCTTTAAGCCCTGCTTTTTTGCATAATATGCCTGTGCAATGGCACTGTTTAATTTATGTGAGCCGCTCGTATTGTTGCCCTCAAATTTGTAGTATATCTTTGCGGGTGTGTCAAGCTTTTCTTCAAGGCAGTATGCCCTTACAAGCGGTGAGGGACG
>CACZPW010000168.1 GCA_902783115.1 uncultured Ruminococcus sp.
AGAAGCCGTCCTTTGAGGAACGCATAAAGGCGGGCGCAAAGCAGTCCGAGGAAGCGGCGGTGAAGGTTGCGGATCCGAAAAAGATAAAGGTTGAGAATCCTTTCAAGGAAGAGAAGAAGCAGCCCGCAAAAAAAGCGGCAAAGAAAACGGCTTCAAAAAAGACCGCAAAAAAATAATAAAAAGGAAATATAATAAATAAGGGGAAATTTTACAGATGGCAACAACAAAAACAGTAAAGACGTCTAACTCTTTAAAGCTTACGGCTAATGAAGAGGCATTAAGAAGCGAAATTGTGGGAAAGGTAAGCAGGCATTTCGGAAAGGTGCTTGAGGACGCAACTCCGCATATGATCTACACAGCCTGCGCGTTAACTGTCCGCGACAAGATAATGGAGAAGTGGGCTCTGTCGCATAAGGAGGTAAAGAAGGAAGGTTCAAAGAAGCTTTACTATCTTTCGTTTGAGTTCCTTATGGGAAGATTGTTGAGCACGAATATCCTCAATCTTATGCAGACCGAGGAATATCAAAACGTTCTTGAAAGTCTGGGCTACACACTGCAGGACATTGCGGAGCTTGAAAACGACGCAGGTCTTGGCAACGGCGGTCTGGGACGTCTTGCGGCGTGCTTTATCGACTCGCTTACGACTATGGATCTGCCCGCATACGGCTGTACACTGCGGTATGAATACGGTCTGTTCCGTCAGAAGATAGTTGACGGCTATCAGACGGAGATACCCGATACATGGCTTGAAAACGGCAACGCATGGGAGGTGGCAAGACCGGAGGAGACGGTTTCGGTAAACTTCGGCGGTCATGTTGAAACGGGCTGGTATGACGGCAAATTCGTATGCGAATACAAGCCTCAGCACACGATTTTAGCTATGCCCTACGACGTTCCGCTTGTAGGCTACGATTCAAAGATAATAAACAAATTAAGGCTTTGGAATGCAAAATCACCCGATTCTATGGATATGTCCGCATTCAACAGGGGCGATTATGTAAGAGCGACGGAGGAAAAGGCGCTTGCCGAGGTCATTTCAAAGGTACTCTATCCCGAGGATAACCACATCGAGGGTAAGGAGCTTCGTTTAAAGCAGCAGTATTTCCTGGTATCTGCGACCCTGCAGTGGATATTAAGGGAGTTTGAGGAAAGAAACGGTGCAAACTGGGCAAAGATCCCAGACAAGGTAGTTATCCATATAAACGATACGCACCCGACTCTTGCGATCCCCGAAATGATGAGGATACTTATGGACGAAAAAGGCTTAGGCTGGGACGAAGCGTGGGATATAGTCACTCATACGGTTGCGTATACAAACCACACCGTACTTGCCGAGGCGCTTGAAAAGTGGCCGCTTGATTTGTTCGGCAGAGTTTTGCCGCGTATAACAATGATAGTCGAAGAGATAAACAGACGGCTTATGATCCGTCTTGAAGAGGCATATCCGGGCGATCACGGAAAGCATAAGTATATGGCTGTGATTTCGGATAATCAGGTATTTATGGCAAATCTCTGTCTTGCAAGCTGTTTTGCCGTAAACGGCGTATCTAAGCTTCATACCGAGATTTTAAAGAACGATATATTCAGGGATTATTATAACCTTGACCAAAGCCGTTTCTATGCTATAACAAACGGAATAACCTTCCGCCGCTGGATAGCAAACTGCAATCCGGAGCTTACCGGGCTTATATCCTCAAAGATAGGCACAGGCTGGATAAAGGACGCCTCCGAGCTTTCAAAGCTTAAGAAATTTGCCAAAAACAAGGAATTCAAGGCTGAGTTTGCAAGGATAAAGCATAATAACAAGCTGCGTCTTGCAGAGTACATCAGGGAGCATAACGGCATCGAGGTAAACCCCGATTCGATATTCGATGTACAGTGTAAGCGTCTGCATGAATATAAGCGTCAGATGATGAATATTCTGCATATCCTTGCGGAGTATAACAGAATACTTGAGGATCCCGGTTATGACTATTATCCAAAGACGTATATATTCGGCGCTAAGGCGGCGCCCGGCTATACAAGGGCAAAGCTTATAATAAAGCTTATCAATTCTATCGGAGATATGATAAACAACGATCCGAGAGTAAACGGTAAGATAAAAGTAGTATTCCTTGAAAACTACAGCGTTTCCATTGCCGAAAAGCTTATAATCGCCGCCGATGTATCCGAGCAGATATCAACTGCGGGCAAGGAAGCGTCCGGTACGGGAAATATGAAGTTTATGTTAAACGGTGCCGTTACGATAGGTACGCTTGACGGTGCGAATATTGAGATGCTTGAACAGGTAGGCGAGGATAATATCTATATCTTCGGCTTAAAGGCTGACGAGGTTGCCGCAAGGAACAGATATCCGGGCACCGACGAGGTAAAGAATATCTATACACAGAACCGCGCTTTAAGACATGCGCTTGAACAGTTTGTTGACGGTTCGATCATAGAAAGCGATCATTCGCTGTTCAACGACCTTTATAAGACCTTGCTGTTCGGCGATTACGGTTATCCCGATACCTATATGGTCATCCGTGATTTTGAGGAATATATGAAGACTCAGGAAAGAATTTCAAGGGATTACCGGGATAAGGATAAGTGGCTTACAAAGGCTGTTATGAATACGGCGTGTGCGGGCTTCTTCTCCAGTGACAGGACGATCGACGACTATAATAAGAATATATGGCACTTAAAGCCGATTAAGTAATAATGGATATTGAACACAACAGTCATTTAAAATTTTACCGTAAGCCCTTCGGTGCGGTCACCTGCGGTACGCAGGTGCGTATCCGGCTGTCCGTTGCGGGCGTCGGTATCCCTCAGGCGGTAAGGCTTGTGTATAAGCCCGATAATGCCGGCGGGATAAAATGCGATATGCCCTATGTTTTTGAGGTGGGCGGACAGAGTATTTACGAGGTGCGTGTAAAAATGCCCGATGAGGCCGGACTTATATGGTATTATTTCGAGCTTGTCACAAATCAGGGCACGTTCTATTACGGCAACAATTCCAAAAACCTGGGCGGAAAGGGCGAGCTGTGCTTTCATGAGCCGAATAATGCGTTTCAGATAACGGTTTATTGCGACAGCTATAAAACGCCCGACTGGTTTAAAAAATGCGTGGCGTATCAGATATTCCCCGACCGCTTCTTTAACGGAAACGATGACGGCAGCTTTTTGGGCGGGCGCACGGATATAATAAAAAGAAATTGGGGCGAGGAACCGTATTATACCGCCGAGCAGTTTGGCGGCGAATATAAGTGCAACGATTTCTTCGGCGGTAATTTATCCGGCATCATCAAAAAGCTTCCGTACTTAAAGGAGCTTGGTATATCCGTTATATACCTAAATCCGATATTCAAGGCATATTCAAACCATAAATACGATACCGGAAGCTATGACGAGATAGACCCGATGTTCGGTGATGAGGAAACCTTCCGCGAGCTTTGCAAAGCCGCAAAGGATATGGGTATACGCATAATATTGGACGGCGTATTCAATCATACCGGCTCCGACAGTAAATATTTCAATAAAAACGGCAGCTACGAAAGCGTCGGCGCATACCAGTCGAAGGAGTCGCCGTTTTACAGCTGGTACAGATTTATGGACTGGCCGGATGTTTACGAATCGTGGTGGGGAATGAATACTCTGCCGCAGATAGAGGAAAAGAGCGAGGAATACAGAAAATACGTATTGTCCGGTGAAAATGCGGTAGTAAAAAAATGGCTCAGAGCCGGAGCGTCGGGCTGGAGGCTTGACGTGGTCGATGAGCTTCCGGACTTCTTTGTAAAGGAACTGCATGAAAATGTAAAATCCGTTGATCGCGACGCAGTCGTGATAGGCGAGGTATGGGAGGATGCGTCAAACAAGACCGCCTACGGTGAGCGCCGCCAATATTTTTTGGGTAACGAGCTTGATTCGGTAATGAATTACCCCATGCGCGATGCGATAATAAGCGCGATACTGTTAAAGATCGACGCTAATGAGCTTGACGCAAGGCTTATGAGCCTTAAAGAGAATTATCCCAAGCCCGCATATTATTCACTCCTGAATATTATGTCGTCGCATGACGTTGAACGTGTTATGACATTGATGTCGGGTGCGCCGACACGTCATGAGGTCGACAGGCATTATCAGGCGCAGTTTAAGATAGAGGGCTTTGCCCTTGATCTTGCAACGGAGCGCGCTATCCTTGCGCTGGGACTGCAAATGACGCTGCCGGGTGTTCCGTGTATCTATTACGGTGACGAAATAGGTATGCAGGGCTACGGCGATCCGTTCTGCCGCCGCACCTTCCCTTGGGATAATATGGAAAAATACGATCCTTCGGGTAAGATAAACAGCAGCTATAAGGAAATGATACGCTTAAGAAATTCGTCCGACGCCTTTTCGATCGGTAAGTTTGACAGCGTGTATAAGGAAGGGCAGGTATATGCTTTTATGCGCCGCAGCGAAACGGAGAAATTCCTGGTTGTGGCGAATATGGGCTTAAATCACGAATACGTGCGTATAGATATTGCAAGGTATAAGCCGTCGGCGCTTAAAGGAGTCGCACTCAGCGATGAAACCCTTGAAACACGGGACGGAATATTTGTAATAGGTATGCACAGAGTATCGCTGAAGGTATTTAAAGTTGAATAATATAATTATGGGTTGCGGCAAACCGTTATGCTGCAATCCGTTTTTTTGCATAAAAGTGCTTGATTTTTAAAATTATAGTGCTATAATGTAGATAGTTTTTGTGCGGCTTGAAAACCGAAAATGTAATGTTAATTATCCAAAGCCGCAAAAAACGGGATAATTAAAGTAGTACGGTAGGAGGAAAAAACTATGGAAAGAAAAGGAAATCTGATGTCATACCGCCCCGATATCAAGGTGGTTGACGCAACCTTAAGAGACGGAGGACTTTTAAACAACTTCTTCTTTGACGACGATTTTGTGAGGGCGCTGTATCAGGCGAACATCAAGGCGGGCGTCGATTATATGGAGTTTGGCTACAGGGCGTCAAAGGAGCTGTTTGACGAAAACGAGTTCGGGAAATGGAAATTTTCCGAGGAGGACGCAATCCGTGAAATAGTAGGCTCTAACGATTCCGATATGGGCATTGCCGTTATGGCGGATGTCGGAAGAACGGAAATGGACGATTTTTTGCCTGCAAACGAGAGCGTTATCGATATGGTGAGAGTGGCGACGTACATCCACCAGATACCTGCGGCTATAGATATGGTCGAAAAGCTTCATGGCTTGGGGTATCAGACAAGCGTAAACGTTATGGCGATAGCCACCGCCAAAACAGAGGATATTGCCCAGGCTCTTAATATGCTCGGCGAATCGAGCGTCGATATAATATACATTGTTGACAGTTACGGCTCATTATACCCCGAACAGATTCGGGAGCTTTCAAAGCTCTACCTTGAGGTGGGTGAGAAATACGGAAAGAAGATAGGTATTCATGCGCATAATAATCAGCAGCTTGCCTTTGCCAATACCATTGAGGCGACGTCCGTCGGCGTAAGCTATCTTGACGCTACCATGATGGGTATGGGCAGAGGTGCCGGTAACTGTACCCTCGAATCCCTTTTGGGATTCCTGAAAAATCCACGTTACCGCATCATCTTCACCCTGAAATTTATTCAGGATTACATTCTCCCCTTAAAAGAGAAGCTCGTCTGGGGCTATGAAATACCCTATCTCGTTACCGGGTTATTAAATCAGCATCCCCGTACCGCCATAGCCGCCATCAAGGATAACAACACAAATTATGCAGAGTTTTATAAAGAGGTCTGGTACCGCGAAGCCTAACTTTGGTGGGTTATTTTTGCGCAGACCGCTACGCTACAAAAAAAGTCGGAATTCGATGTACCTTTGTACTATCGAACACCGACTTTTTCCGTTCTGCGTCAAAACTAACCTCACCAAAGCGAGCTTTTGGCGGGCGCTTTTTGCGCAGACCGTCACACTACAAAAAAAGTCGGAATTCGATGTACCTTTGTACTATCGAACACCGACTTTATCCGTTCTGCATCAAAACTAACCTCACCAAAGCGAGCTTTTGGCGGGCGCTTTTTGCGCAGACCGTTACGCTGCAAATCAAAACCCCTTCCGGTGTGCCGTTTTGACGGCTCGAACACCGACTTTTTCCGTACAGCATCCAAACTAACCTCACCAAAGCGAGCTTTTGGCGGGCGCTTTTTGC
>CACZPW010000169.1 GCA_902783115.1 uncultured Ruminococcus sp.
CATAAGAGAGTTTGAAAATCAAGCCAGAGAATATGACGAGAGCAAGAAACTGCTACGACACAGTATGCAGAAATGGCTGGAAGTATTCAAATTCCCATCAGTCGAGCAGACAACATACGACAGATGCGAATGTACGGCAGAAAATCAAGTCTACCCGATACTTGGCGACAAAGTGGTTGGCGACATTACAGCGGCAGACATTAAAAATCTGCTGAACCACTGGATGAACAAAGGATTAGCCTTTTCAACGGTAAAGAAAATATATGTATTGCTTAACGAGTATTTCAGAACTCTGTATCTTGAAGAAATGATAAGCAAGAATCCGATGGAAAATGTGGAGATGATTAAAAAAGCCAATTTCCTGTCGGCACAAGGCAAGGAAAATTTGCCTGAATGTGAAACTGTTACTGTATTCAGCCATGAGGAAATACAGAAATTGAAAAGCGAGGCTTATGCCGTATATTCAAATGGAGAGAAAAAGCATAAGCAAGCTGGCGCATATATCCTGATGCTAAATACGGGAATGAGGTCGGGAGAAACACTTGCGGTAAAAAACAGCGATATAGACCTAAATAAAAAGCAACTGCATATACAAAATACCGTCAAGGAGATATATAAGCGTGAAGGAGTAAAATCAATCAGTGGGAGAACGACTAAGATAGGCAAAACAAAGACACAAACAAGTAAAAGAACCATACCTCTCAATAGTGTGGCAATAAAGGCAATTCAAGAGCTTCGTGAAGAATATTACTTTGGCGAGGACACTCCGCTGGTATGTGACGAGAACGGTGATTATACAAAACCGGTAAATTTCCGAAAAAGATTTTACAGCATATTAAAAGACGCAGGAATTGAAATTAAAGGATTGCACACCCTGCGCCATACCTTTACAACGAATTTGATAAACGGAGTAAAACAGCTTGACGGTACAATAAAAGCATTAAGTCCAAAGCAAGTGGCAGACCTTCTCGGACACACTACATCACAGATAACGGAAATGTACTATGTAAAAAAGGATACATCAAGAATAAACGGAATAACGGACGGATTCGAGATATAAACGAATATAATACTAAAATACACCCTGTAAATCAAAACTCAGGGTGTATTAAAATTTGATATACATTAACCAAAGAAAAACAATTTTTCCTTTCGCACAATTTGATGCTTTTTTGATGCTGTAGCAGACGGAATTGTTAGAAACGGATGCAATTATATGCAAAATTGATGCTGAATTTGGGGATTGTTTTATAGGGAGCATAAATAATAACATATAAGTAAAAACGGCTTAAACCAAGCGTTTAAGCCGTTTTTACGATGGCAGGGGCAGAAGGATTTGAAGTGCTGCGCACCCCGGTTTGCGGTGCCCATAACTGCCTGCGATGCAAAGCATCTTGGCATTTAATGACCGCTGCACCGATAAATCCTCGTTTCATCCGCCACCGGCGGCACTCGGATTTCTCGCCCGGCACTTACCGTGCCTCGGGTTCAAATCCGAATTTTTCAACATATCAAAAAGGAATGCGGCTATCTGTCGGCAACCGTATTCCTTTTTGGCAGGGGCAGAAGGATTTGAACCCTCGGCACGTGGTTTTGGAGACCACTGCTCTACCAACTGAGCTATACCCCTATACTCTGTTTAAATCACAAAAGTGATTATAGCACAGAATCCTTACATAGTCAAGTGAAAAATTTGAAAATTTGCGTCAGTAAAAATTTAGTGAATTTTGCAAAAACCATGCCGTAAAAAACCGGTGTTTTTTCGGGCAGGATTTATGCTGTACGGGAATTATTCGCTATTGTATCGCGGAATATTTTGTGTTACAATACACAAAAGAACTAAAATTTTTTATAAGCGGATATAATACATTATGAAAGAAATTACAATAAACAAAAACGACGCGAATCAGCGGCTTGACAAGTTCATAACCAAATTTATGCCGCACCTCCCGCACAGTATGCTTTACAAGGGGCTTCGCAAAAACTGTGTCAAGGTAAACGGGCGGCATATAAGGTCGGGGGAGTATATCATTTGCGAGGGTGATACGCTCACTCTTTATTTCAAGGACGAATTTTTTGAAGACGGGCGTTATTTTGCTAAGACGGACGCGGAGCCGGATATTGTGTATGAGGATGATAATATCCTTATAGTAAATAAGCCCGTCGGCATGGTTTCGCATTCGGACGACCGGGGTACAAAAACGACGCTTATCGACGTGATAAAGACATATCTTTACAAAAACGGGAGCTTTCTACCCGATATGGAGCATTCGTTTTCACCTTCGCTTTGTAACCGTCTTGACAGAAACACAAGCGGACTTTTAGTAGCGGCAAAAAATGCGGCGGCGCTCAGGTTTATAAACAGTAAAATCAAAAGCCGTGAAATAAAAAAGCTGTATTTATGCGAGGCGGAGGGAATATTTGACAGGGCTGAGGGTATTTTATCCTCAAATCTTACACGGCATGAGAAGCATGTAACGGTTTCGGATAAAAAAACCGATACCTCAAAGGAGATATTTACAAAATACAAGGTCATGGGCGTTTTGGACGGAATATCGCTTTTGGAAATAGAGCTTTTAACGGGCAGAACGCATCAGATACGTGCGCAGCTTGGCAAAATTTCGCACCCGCTTTTGGGTGATACAAAATACGGCTCAAAACAAAAACAGAGGCATTATAACCTCTGTTCGTACAAGCTGATATTTGATTTTTTGCCGTCCGGAGGCGAATTTGACTATCTTTGCGGCAGGGAATTTTCCGTACCCTGTGATTTTGCGAAAAAGTTTTTCTCACAGAATTTGTAAAGCTCCTCCGTTGCCATGGGCTTGCCCATCTTCGTTACGCATGCCTTAAGCTCCTCTAAGCGGTCGGTATTGCCGAAAATCTGGTGAATGGCGTCGGACATCGTGTAGTTGTCGTTTACGCCCATTGCAACGCCGTTATTCAAAAGAAACATCAGGTTTCTGTCCTCCTGTCCCGGTATAGGGTTTACGACGATCATTACAATACCCTTTGCAAGCGCCTCCGATGTGGTAAGTCCGCCCGGCTTTGTGATTATTACGTCCGAGGCGTCCATCATTTCGTCTATAGTATCAACGAATCCGTACGGGATTATCTGCTTTTTCCAGGGATATTTTTGTATCGCCGTGCGCATACGCCTGTTCGAGCCGCAGATGCAAAGCACCTGAAAATCCTCCTCGCACTCGTCTATTTCAAGCAGTGTTTTTTTTATGTTTCCGTAGCCCATTGAACCCATCATCAAAAGCACCGTTTTTTTGTTTTCTATGCCAAGCCTTCTGCACGCCAAGGCACGATCCTCCGATTTTTCAAAGCGGCGGCGTATGGGGATGCCTATAGGCAGAAGCTTTTCCTTTGCTATACCCTTTCTTGTCATTTCGTAGGACAGCCTTGCGTCGGGGATAACGTAGTAATCAAGGTTTGTGCTTTCCCAGAACGGGTGTACCGTAAAATCCGTAACTATCCCGACAAGCGGACACCCGACAACCTTTCTTTTCCGCATTATCGTCATTACCACGCCCGCGTAGCTGTGCGTGCCGATGATAAGATCGGGGTTATAGAGCTTTACGTATGTTTCAAGCTTCTTTGAAACGAATTTTGACATTATCGCCGTAACGGAAAATTTCCTGTACGGCTTGTCGATATCCGCCATTGTCGCATACACCTTTCCGTAGGGAACGGACATATATTTTGTCAAAAACAAATACCCGTCCTGTATGGTGTTTCCAAGACGCGGATTTATGTAATCAAAAATATCGAGCATTTCACATTCATGCCCGTTTTTTGTGAATTTTTCGATTATGGCGTTTGCGGTCGAGTGATGACCGTAGCCTGCCTTTACAGACATCAATAAAACCTTCATATATCTACCCCTGAAATGATTTCTCTGTCTATTATACCAAACCGCCGTACATTTTTCAAGAGTGCAGATTTTGAGATATTTCATAAATATATACTTTAAATTTCCAATGAGTTTTCGTTCAGCAGAAATTCATAAAGCCCCAAGTGAAGGATCCCCTCATCATCGGTCCAAGGCTTCATTGCTGTTTTCGTTATAATGATTTTTTTGAAAAAATCATTTGTATTTTTAAGCGGGCGAAGCTCGGTACGCATTTTGTCGGGATCGCTTGTGTTGAGCGCAGACTGTATATAGTATTTTTTTGAGCCTTTATTTATGACAAAATCAATTTCACACTGTTTTTTTGATTTATTGCCGTTTTTTGTTTCGATTATTTCGACAACGCCCACATCAACGCTGTAATCACGGCATAAAAGCTCGTTATATATAATGTTTTCCATAATATGTGCTTCTTCCTGCTGCCTGAAATTCAATCTTGCATTGCGAAGTCCGATATCGGTACAATAATATTTTACGGGATATTCAAAATATTTTTTGCCCTTAACATCAAACCGCATTGCACGGTTGAAAATAAAGGACTCTATCAGATAACTCAGATATTTTGTTACGGTATTGCTTGAAACGTCTGTATTTTTGACAGACTTTAACGTTTTTTCTATTTTTGATGAATTGGTAAGCGATCCGATCGATGAACAGAGTGAATCCGTAAGCTCCTCCAAAACATCTTCAAGCCCGATTTCGTATCTTTCGGAAATATCCTTGAAATACACCTCGTCAAAAAGTCTGCGAAGATAATTCATTTTATCTGCTTCGTTCTTTTGCATCAGCACAAGAGGCATACCACCGAACATTGCATATTCTTCATACGCATCGGACTTATCTCCGCCGACACTGCTGTAATATTCCTTGAACGATAGGGGATATACCTTTATCTCGTCACCTCTGCCGCGAAATACCGTCATTACATCCTTTGTGAGCATTTTTGAATTACTGCCGGTTACATAAATGTCGGTATTGCCAAGCCGCATAATACCGTTTAAAACATTGTAGAGGCGTATACTTTCAGGATTTTTCAACTCTTCCTTTGTTATTGCATATTGAACCTCGTCAATAAAAATGTAATACATATTCCTATCGGTTATTTTTGATCTTATATAGAGGGACAGCTTATCGGGATCGCAGTAAGCTTCAAATTGGTCATCGTCAAGGGCGATCCTGATTATTCTGCTTTCATCAACGCCGTTTTTCAGTAAATAATCATAAAAAAGGTTGAAAAGCAGAAAGCTCTTTCCACACCGTCTGATGCCGGTTATGACCTTTATAAGCCCGTTTTCCTGCCTGTCGGTCAGTTTTTGCAAATAATGATCTCTCGGTATTATTCTATTCATAATAAAACCTCCTGTTAAAACTTACGGCTATTTTCCCCTTAGTTCTAACTGAATTATACTACGGATTTTAATAAAAATCAATACCAAATTTAAAATTAAGGTGAAAAGTCACCCAACTTTTAACTCAGGCTGAAACGGTTTTTGAGTGATTATGATTTTGGTCTTGAAAAATATGTGTGATTTTGGTATACTGTTGTGGAAATAACCAAATCAGCATTACTGAAAGGAATTGATATAACTGTGGAAAAAAGGAGCAGCTTTTCGGGACAGATCGGATTTGTGATCGCGGCGGCAGCCTCGGCGGTAGGCCTGGGAAATATATGGCGGTTTCCGTATCTTGCGGCAAAGTACGGGGGCGGGATATTCCTGCTTGTATATCTCATACTGCTTGTAACATTCGGATACACGCTTATGCTTACCGAGAACGTCATAGGCAGAAGAACGGGCAAGGGCCCGCTTGTGGCATTTTCGGAGTTCAGCAAAAAATGGGGATTTGTCGGCGTTATCGCAACAGTCATTCCCGCAATTATCGCACCGTACTATAATGTAATAGGCGGTTGGGTGCTTAAATATCTTGTGATGTATATATCCGGCAAGCACAGCGTTGTTGCCGGGGAGGGATATTTTTCCTCCATGCTCGCATCACCCTCGCAGCTTTTGCTGTTCCAGGGCATATTTACGGGAATTACGACATTTGTAATATATCTCGGCGTTGAGAAGGGAATCGAAAAGTGCAGCCGTATATTTATGCCGATACTTATAGTAATGGCTGTTGCGGTGTCGGTGTATTCCATATCGCTGCCCGGCGCACTTGCGGGCGTGAAGTACTTCTTCGTGCCGAATTTCTCCAATTTCTCGATAGGCGGCGTTGTTGCGGCGCTGGGGCAGATGTTTTATTCGCTTTCGCTTGCGATGGGTATTATGATAGCCTACGGCTCATACCTTCCACGCACGGAAAATCTTGAAAAAAGCGTAACGCAGATAGAAATTTTTGACACGTGTATAGCGGTTCTTGCCGGACTTATGATAATCCCCGCCGTATTTGCGTTTTCGGGCGGCGATGAATCCGCACTGTCGCAGGGACCCGGGCTTATGTTTGTGACATTGCCGCAGGTGTTTGAGAGCATGGGCTTTTCAACCGTGATAGGCGCGCTGTTCTTCTTCCTGGTATTCTTTGCGGCGCTTACCTCGGCAATATCCATTACGGAGGCTATAGTCGCGTCGATTTGTGACAGAACAGGTGTTAGCAGATCGAAAATAGCCATAATAACGGGAGTTTTCTGCTTCCTTATAGGCGCGCTTCCGGCGCTGGGCTACAATGTACTTTCGTGGGTAAGGATATTCGGGTTTGATATCCTTGACTTTATGGACTTTGTTACAAATTCGGTGCTTATGCCGGTATGTGCATTTTTGACCTGTATATTCATTGCATGGGTGGTAGGTACGGATACGGTTGCCGATGAGGTTGAGATGTCGGGACCGTTCAGACGCAAAAAGCTCTACAACGTAATGGTAAAATACATTGCGCCGGTATTGATTTTTGTTATTCTTGCCTCGTCGATACTCCAGAGTATAGGCATAATAAAGCTATGATAATAAAAAATATAAACACATTCAAGGTATCCGCAAAATACTCTGCGGATTTCTTGATTTTAAAAGACTTTTAGGGAGATATAAAAAATGGAAGCAGAAGTAAAAATGAAGCCCATGCGCATGGGTTATCTTATAAAAAGATTTTTGCCGTATTACAAAAAATATGTCGGCGTGCTTATCCTTGACCTTATCTGCGCCTCGCTTTCGACTGCGTGCGATCTGATTTTCCCGATGATAATCAGGTATATTACCGATATGGGGATAAACAACATAGGCGCCTTGACGGTCGGAATAATACTAAAGGTTGCGGCGCTGTATCTTATACTCCGCATCATTGACGCGGCGGCGAATTTCTATATGTCAAACCAGGGTCATGTTATGGGCGCAAAAATGGAAACGGATATGCGGCGTGATCTGTTTGACCACCTGCAAACGCTGTCCTATTCATACTACGCAAACCATAAGGTCGGACAGCTTATGTCCCGTATGACGGGTGATTTGAACGATGTGACGGAATTTGCACACCACTGTCCCGAGGAGATTTTTATCTGCGGACTTAAGATCATAGTATCGTTTTCGATACTTTCAACCGTTAATATACCGCTTACCGTTATAATCTTTGCAACATTCCCCATAGTTATCGGCTTTACGAAATTTTTCAACGTAAGGATGCGGCGCGCGTTCAAGGAGCAGAGGAAGCAGGTCGGAGAGGTAAATGCGCAGGTTGAGGATTCTCTTTTGGGTATCCGTGTGGTAAAGTCGTTTTCGGGCGAAGAGCAGGAGGCAAAAAAATTCAGAGCGGGCAACGAAAAGTTTTTACAGACAAAGAGGGTCAGCTTTTTCTATATGGCGGGCTTTTTTACGTCAACAAGAGTGTTCGGCGGTATAATGTACCTTGCGGTGGTGGTTTTCGGCTCGATTTTTATGGTAAGAAAGAGTATAACTCCCGCCGATCTTACAGCATATCTTCTTTATGTAAATACGCTGCTTGTATCCGTCCGCACAATAATCCAGTTTACCGAGCAGTTCCAGCGCGGTATGACGGGCATCGAACGGTTTATAGAGGTAATGGATACCGAGCCTGAAATAACGGAAAAGGAAAATGCCAAAGAGCTTACGGACGTTTGCGGAGATATTGAGTTTAAGAACGTATCGTTTCATTATAACGACGAGGAGGACAGGGACGTTCTTTGCAATATAAGCCTTAATATTAAGGCGGGAACGAGCGTTGCGGTAGTAGGACCGTCGGGCGGCGGAAAAACCACCATGTGCAATCTTATTCCCCGTTTTTACGACGTAACGGACGGCGAGATCCTAATAGACGGCAAGAATATCGCCGATACCACCTTAAAATCGCTGCGGGGTGCGATCGGTATGGTCGAGCAGGACGTGTATCTGTTTTCCGGCACCATTCTTGAAAATATCCTTTACGGAAAGCATGACGCGGATATGGACGAGGTCATCGAGGCGGCAAAGCGTGCGGGTGCACACGAATTTATAATGTCCATGCCAAACGGCTACGATACCTATGTGGGCGAGCGGGGCGTTAAGCTGTCGGGCGGTCAGAAGCAGAGGATATCCATTGCAAGGGTATTCCTTAAAAATCCGCCGATACTCATTCTTGACGAGGCAACCTCCGCGCTTGATAACGAAAGCGAAAGACTTATACAGAAGTCCCTTGAGGAGCTTGCCAAGGGGCGTACCGTCTTTACCATAGCGCACAGGCTTACAACGATAAAAAATGCGGATATCATTCTCGTTCTTACCGAGGACGGCATCGTAGAAAGGGGAACGCATAAGGAGCTTCTTGAGCAAAACGGGATATATGCGGGCTTTTATAAGCTCTACAGCTGAAAAAGTATGCCGTGATACCGTTCTGTATTTTCCGTGTAAATTATATGTAATAAAAATTCAAAAAACTATTGCAATAAAACACAACATATAGTATAATGTTTTTGTTGTGAATACATATATTGGAATGAATTTGTAATTTTGGGGTACTATATAAACAATTTGTGACATTTACATATTAAGGGGAAATATGATGCAAGACAAGATTTATTGCACCAAATGCGGCCGTGAGATAAAGAAAGGTTTGTTATATTGTGATCGCTGCGGTCAATCGGTAAAAAAGAGTATTGAAAAACAGAGCTCGAAAACGGAAAAGCAGCAGCAGATAGAGGCACTGCATCAGGAAAGGAAAAACAGGAACAAAAAACGTGCCGAAAATGAAAAGAAACGCAGAATAAACAGGGAAAAACACAGGAAAAACGTCAAGATACTTCTGTTTGTGGTCGGGATCCTGGTAATTGCGCTTGCAAGCGCCATTATCGCCTATATTGCGACACAGCCCACCATAAAGGAGGTTGACGACGCCGTTTACGAGGACGCCCGCAATATGGCGACGATACCTCCGTCAAACAGGCAGACAAGCGCATCCTCAACGGTAAACACCGATTTCAGGTCGGTTGAAGCAAACGGGATAGTTTGTCCGTATCCCGAAACCTTTGACGAAAGTGCAAACGGCATTGGCGAGGTAATGCATCTTAACGACAGCGTGGGCGGCGCCGTGATGGTGATCGCAAAGGATACCCCGTCGGGCGAGGCAAAGGATATGATGAGCGAATATGCGGCTCATTCGGGCGGCAACGTATCGTTTTCGAGGGCGGGAGACAACTGGTATTCCGTTACCGTAGAAACGGAGGGGCAGATAACGCACAGAAAATATGTCATAAAGAACGGACTTGCTCTTTATTATGACTTTACCTATGACAAGACCTCATCATCGGCGGCGGAATACGGGGAATGTATCAATAATCTTGATGAAAACTTCAATGAATAAGATACCCGAGAATAAACGAGGCAATAACAGCCGCTCCGGCGGCGGTGATTTTTAAAAAATGCTTTTTGGGACGGTCGGCAATATGCCTGCCGTCTTTTTTGCTTAAATATTCATTTACTATCCTTTCCGCCTCATGTATGGCGTGCGTTTCAAATTCCGGACTGTATTCCTTCAATATTATGATCGCCTCACTGATATATGGCGATGTGAAATTGTTAAGTATCATGACCTTCTTTGTACTTTCCCGCATCAAATCATCCTTTCTTTTTTCTTATTTTTTCCTATTATTTCCCCAATCCGCCAAACTAATACCCATAAAAAACCTGAAAATTTATATGAAAAACGGAATATATACGGAAAATACCGCATATAATTTACAGAAAATGGAAATTTTGTTGTGCTATTTGCACAAAATTGTAATAAACGATACCTAATTGTAACAAAATTGTAATAAAAAGGTTGACTTTGTAACATTACTGTAGTATAATGCTTTTGTTTGTAATATGATACCGGTTTTTGGTATATCGCAAATTATGGGAAAGGTTATGGAATTATTTTATGATTACAAAGGAAGAAAGTAAGAAAGAGATAATTTTAAAAATGCACAGTAAGCGGGAGCAGAAAAAGAAAAAGAAGGTAAGAAGACAAAAGTTCACAGTAATTTCTTTGATTGCGTCCATGGCTGTTGTAAGTGCGGTCATATGCACGCAGACGGCTATGGCAATAAATATTACCGAAATAAACGAGTTTAGCGGAACAACAAAGACAAAGACCGTATATACCATGAAGAAGGACAGCGTGGGCGAGCTTTTGAGCAAGGAGAACGTTACGCTTTGCGATAACGATAAAATAAACGTCTGCGTTGACGATGTTATAAGCGGGGATAAGGACATAGTTATAACCAGAGGCAAGGAAATAGTCATAGTTGCCGACGGAGTGGAGACCTCGGCGGTCGTAACAAAGGCGGACGTGCATGACGCGCTTGTTGAGGCAGGATACATACCCGGCGAGACCGACGAGATATCGGTGGACAGCGGCGGAGACTTAAAGGACAGCAGCCGTGTGGAGCTTGTTTCCGTTTCATCGACCGTTGATACGGTGAACGAGGAAATACAAAATACCGTGCAGTACATAGACGACGCATCAATGCCCGAAGGCGAGACGAAGGTGATCGAAGAGGGAAGCGTCGGAACAAGGCAGATAAAAAGTAACGTCTTATACCGCAAGGGTGAGGAGATTTCAAGAGAGGTCGTTTCTGACACCGTAGTGGCGGAGCCTGTAAACAGGGTGATCGCAATAGGTAAGAAGAAGACTGTATCACCCGTGCAAGCCTCATCCGGTGGCGTGAGAGAGGAAAACGGAACAATAAACGGTATGAGCTATTCAAGGAAAATAACCATGACCGCTACCGCATATTCAACGTCGCCGTCGGAAAACGGAGGCTACACCGTTTCTGCAATGGGAAATCAGCTTGGATTCGGTATCGTTGCGGTCGATCCGTCGGTCATACCGCTCGGCTCAAGAGTGTATGTAACGTCTACGGACGGCTCGTGGACATACGGGGTAGCAAGCGCCGAGGATACGGGCGGTGCAATAAAGGGAAACAAAATAGACCTTTGCTATGAAGGCTCCGTAAGCTCGGTAAACCAATTCGGCAGACGTTCGTGTATAGTATATGTTTTAGATTAGTAAAAATGGGGCTGTGATAAAATGCACAGATCGCATAAAGCGTGAAAAATATAAAATCAATCTAATGTAAAAATTCGCCTGTGTGAAGCGGGCGAATTTTTATGTTTAGGAGCTTTCCTTTTTTTGTCTGCGTTTATTCCGAGAATCTGTACGGTGTGAGAGGCAGCATATCATCAAGATTGTTCCACAGCATAAACTTTACGCCGCCCGTAGCTGCGGAGCTGATTTTTGCCGTCCGGGACGGCATAAGCGAAATATCCGATACGGAGGGCTTTTGCAAAATACCGTCCTCATATCGGGATACTATCGCCGACGCATTTAAAGCCGCAGCCGAGTTATTGTAAACGGTGACCTGCGCCCTGTCCGGGTACCTGTCAACGGGAGATATGAACACAGGCGTATTTTCAAGCAATTTATTTACCATTGCTTCAATATTTATCATGCCGTAGCCGTAATATATATCATAGCCCTGCGTGCCGAGGTCGGTCGAGGTGGTTTCAAGGATATTTTGAAAAGCCGCCGCATTTATGCTTTTGTCGATACATTTTGCCATTGCCGCCATTGCCGACACCTGCGGACAGGAAAAGGAGGTGCCGCTGTCATTCGTATAGCCGGCAATGGAAACACTCTCAACAGCCTCGCCCGGCGCAACAACGTCAACCGTTGAATTACGCTGTGAAAAGTAGGATACATTAAAGTCCGAATCTACGGAGCCAACTCCCGCAACGCCGTCATAGGCTGCGGGGTAATACACCGTACTTTTCCCCTCGTTTCCGACCGACGCCGTTAATATACAGCCTTTTTCTATCGCATATCCGATTGCATTTTTCAGAGTTTGCGAGGTATAATTGGCAGTCATTCCGAAGCTCATACTGATAACGTCGGCATGATAGACGTTTACGGCGTCGTATATGGCGTCCGAGATCATGGTTACCGTTGATGCTCTGCCCTTGTCAAAGCATTTGAGCGGTATGATTTTTGCCCTGTGCGCAGCGCCCGTGATATACTGCCCGTTACATTCCGCCGCGATAAGCCCCGCAACGTAGGTGCCGTGACCTACATTGTCGGTCACATCGGTGCTTTTGTCTATATAATTATAGCCGATAAGGACGTTTGCGGAAAGGTCGGGGTGTAAATACAGACCCGAATCAATTACCGCAACACGGACATCGTTTCCGAAACAGCCCATATCCCATGCCTTTGCCACTCTTATTGCATCCAGATTCCATTGCCCGGAGCCCGAGGCGCCAAAATCGTCAAAAAGCTTTATCTCATAATCGGGCTCGTAAAAATCCACCGCATTTTTTTCAAGAAAAGCCTTAAACTCGTTTTCGGGTACTACCGTATAGCCTTGAGCGCCCGCGCTCTTTGCCGTCTGCGGCTTTAAATACACGATATAGTTTTCGTATCCGTCCTTTGAGGCGGCAAGAGATGCGCTTTCAA
>CACZPW010000170.1 GCA_902783115.1 uncultured Ruminococcus sp.
ATTATATCGTTATAGCCGTAGCCCTTGTCCCTGTTTGCCTCATATTCCTCGGCGCTTATCTTGCCCGTGCGCCCCAGGATATGCGTTGCAAGTCCGGGATTTGTATATTCTCTTACATAGCTGTTTGTAACGGATATGCCCTTTAAGGCGGACTGATTTTCCTTTATCCTCGTTACCGTTTCAATGCTTACATCGTCCGCAACTGTATATGCGACCGTCGAAGTCATACCGTGAGCCTGCGCGCTGTAGCGTATGCCTATAAGCTTTCTTTGACTGTGCACGTCATATTCATCGCTTATGTTATAGATTTCCTTGTACGCGTCTATTATCTCGGCGGCAGTCATTGACGGGCTTATCTTTTTATCGAGATATTTGTTGTTTTTAAACCAGTCCGCAAGTTCGTCTGAGGTGTAGCCGTCCTCATTGTCATCGGTGAAGGTAAATTCGTAGGGATAATAGCTTATCGGAAGCTCGTCGTAAAACGGAGCAGCCGTTTCGTAAAGTATGTCGATAAGAGTTTTTAATATCCTGTTTTCCTCTTCGTCGCCAAGCCCCATAGCCTGCATGGTAACGGAATATCCGACCTTGTTTGTGACAAGCTCCTTGCCGTATCTGTCCAGTATCTTGCCCCTCGGCGCGGAGGCAACAACGTTTGAAACAAGCTTATTGCTTGCGACCTCCCTGTATTTTGCGCCGTTTATCACCTGCATATTAAACAGCCTGTAGCATATAGCCGCAAGCATAAGAAGCATTATAAGCTTTATTATGAAAAATCTCAGCTTTGTATTGGGCATCGGTGTTACCTCACTGTATAAATGATATACTCTTTCGCTGTACGGGAAGCCTTTTGTAAACAAACGCTATTATTGCCGCATATACGGCGTTCATTACGGATACCGGCAAAATTATATATATTACGGCATCTTTATCCATACTGAAATTTAAGAGCGCATATATTGCCGTTTCAAAAAATGTGCTCAATACGAGCGTATATATCACCGCGCGGGCGACGTTACCGACCTTATTCCGTCTTGAGCTTAAAAGCCTTGTAACGGCTATGCCGTATGCAAACATAAGCGTTGTCATAAAGAAGGGTCTTGTACTCATTGACGCATACACAAGCGCACATATCATGCCCACCAAAAACGCCTCCGCATCGTATTCACAGTAAACGGAATACACTGTCGCAAACGCAAACAGCACGTTACCTACGACCATACCGGCATTTACATATTTAGATATTACGGTCTGAATAAGCATAAGCACGAATATCCAGATACCTATCCTTAGCTGTTTCATCTTAATTTCCCACTACTCCGTTTATTACCAGCACCTCTTTGAGACGCTTAAAATCAACGCTCGGCAAGACCTTTGCCGAATTTATCTGTCCCGTACTGTCCGCATTTATCTCTTTTATCGTTCCGACTCTCAGTCCCGGCGGGTATATCCCCGTAGAGCCTGAGGTTTCAAGCAGATCTCCGGCTATTATGTTTGCTGATGAATTGATAAATGTCATAAGACAGATACCCTCCTCAAGAGACTCCGCATTACCCTCAAGTACGGCGGGTTCGCCCGTTCTTGTTACCTTTACGCCCATGGCGCTGCCCTTGGCAAGGATTGTGGTCACGACCGCCCAGTCGGCGCCCGCCTCGGTCACGATCCCTACGGCGCCGTCGGTCGTGATAACGGTATTTCCCTCGTAAACGCCGCCCAGCGTACCCTTGCTTATCTCGATCTTATCGTAGCGGTTATCCTCTCCGTAGCCTATTACCCTTGCCGCAACGGTGGAATAGTCTCTCATATTCTCTTTAAGGTCCAGCAGCTCCTTTAAGCGCTCATTTTCCTCCCTGTATTGGGCGATATCGCGGTTCTGGGCTCTGAGCTCGCTTATTTCCTCACTTAATTTCTCGTTATTGTCACGGTAACTTTTTTGCTCCCATAAAAACTCAACTATTCCGTAGGTTCTGTCCGCTATGAACGATATTCCCGTCCGAAACGGAGTAAGAACTGTTTTTGCAAGCCCCGTTACCGGGTTAAAGCCCAAAAAATGCGATATTACCGTTATTGCAAGAACCGCTGCGGTTATCAGTGCCGCAAGCTTTACGGGCTTTTTCTTTAAAAATGATTGCATTTTACTATCCTTCCGTGCCAACCAAAATCATATTTTTTATCTCTTTATGTCCGCTATCGCCTTGATGTTATCAAGCGATTTACCTGTGCCAACAGCAACGCAGTCAAGCGGGAACTCCGCAACGTGGCAGGGTACCTTTGTCCGCTCCGTCACAAGCTTGCCAAGCCCTTTTATGAGCGCTCCGCCGCCCGTAAGGGTTATTCCCCTGTCCATAATATCCGCCGCAAGCTCGGGCGGCGTATTTTCAAGGACATATTTTATCGCCTCTATCATTTCGTCAAGATTTTCGCTTATGGCTTCCCTTATCTGCGCCTCCTGCACGATAACGGTTTTGGGCAGACCCGTTGTAACGTCCCTGCCTCTTACCTCGTATGTTCCCTCATCATCGCTCGGGTATGCGGAGGCTATCTGCGTTTTTATTTCCTCCGCCATCCTGTCGCCTATGTTTATGCCCTCTTCCTTTTTAAGATAATTTACAATGGCGCTGTCTATGGCGTCGCCGGCAATGCGTATGGATTTTGACGCAACTATGCCGCCAAGCGATATTACCGCGACCTCCGTCGTTCCGCCGCCTATATCGACTACCATCGAGCCTATCGCCTCGTCCACCGGCAGACCTGCGCCTATCGCCGCCGCCATAGGCTCCTCGATAAGCACAGCCTCCTTCGCGCCCGCCTGTAAAACCGCCTCGTCCACCGCGCGGCGCTCAACCTCGGTTATTCCGGACGGGATACATACTACTACTCTGGGCTTTAGTACTCCGCCGATGTGCGCCTCCTTTATAAACGCCTTTATCATTGCCTGTGTAATGTCAAAATCCGCAATAACGCCGTCCTTCATCGGTCTTACGGCAACGATATTTTCGGGCGTTCTGCCTATCATTTCGTTTGCCTCGTTACCGACGGCAAGCACCTTACCGGTATATTTGTCTATCGCAACAACGGACGGCTCTCTTACGGTTATGCCGCTCCCCTTTACATAAATAAGTGTGTTCGCCGTTCCCAGGTCAATGCCTACAGCCTTTGTAAATAATCCCATTTTTATATCCATTCCTTTCTGAGGCACAAAACAATATGAATAATTCAAAATGCTAAGGCATTTTGCACCATACCTATTCACTATTCCTTATTACCTCTTCCCTGTCTGAATTTATTCAGACTTATATTCTCCTTATACCGCTAAAAAATTTGTATTTCAAATTCGTCCTCAAGAGTTTTTGCAATATCCGATACCGGAAATCCGACAACGTTGAAATAATCCCCGTTTATACCCGAAACCAAAAATGCGCCCTTGCCCTGTATTCCGTATGCGCCCGCCTTGTCCATCGGCTCACCCGTTTTTATATATTCGTCTATCCTTCCCTCGCTAAGCTCTCTGAATGTCACATCCGTTTTTACACAGTTGCATACGGTAAGGGCATCGCTCATCCTCATTATGCAATAGCCCGTGTATACGCTGTGTGTTTTTCCCGAAAGCATAAGCAGGGTATATTTTGCGTCACGCTCATCTGCGGGCTTTCCCAAAATCCTGCCGTCCGCTACGACTATCGTATCTGCGGCAATGATAACGGTATCCTTTTGCTTTAAGTGAAACCTTGCCGCCGCCGCTGCCTTTAAAAGCGCAAGCTCCTGTACATATATATGCGGCGGCGTATCATCGGAAATCACGCTCTCGTCCGTTTCGGGAACGGTCACGGTAAAATCCTTGCTTATCATGCTCATAAGCTCACGCCGCCTGGGCGAAGCACTTGCCAAAACAAAATTCATTTAATACCTCCATGTATTTAAAACAGGTAAGATGCGACGCTTATCCGACGCTTGAAACGGTGCAGAAGCGAGCAGGTTGCCTGTTTGAGGGGCGCAGTCGTATGTTGATACGTCAAGCTCCGAAAACAGGTGAGATGCGACGCTTATCCGCCGTTTCACTCCACTCCGCGATAGAAGTGCCCCCTTGTAAATTCGTTGTCTTTAAATATATTATCGACCTTTTCACCGGCTAAGGCACGTTGGTATACGTCTATGACACGGCGGACGATTTTTTCGTCCTCGACGGTAAAGACAAGGCGTATACGATCGGCGCCGGAAGCGGTCAAATCGTTTATCTTATCGGCCATGAATACGGGCTTTGAATTAAGAAGAACGGGGGTACAATGCTCGGTACAAAGTATGGGAAACCTCTCGTTTTTCCTATCCTTTAAGCTGTATATGCTTTTCCCCCGGCATTTTGAAAGCGCCTTTACGGGGCAGTTTTTCATCATCATAAGCTCTAACCTGCCGTAGCCGATAATTTCCGTTTTTGCGCTTGTGTTCCTTATGACCTCCGCCGCCTCCCGGAGATTGAGCTCGGGCGATAAGGTGATACTTTCAAGCCCCGAAAATTCATCGGCGCTCAGACTGTTATATATATTCAGCCTGAAATCGCCGTACAGCCTTTTGCCGCCGTATGCCGATATAGCAGCGCCCGACGATACCAAAACGCCGCCGGATCTTATATCCTCACGCAAAAACACGGGCGATGCCTTTACTATCGCATTTTTACCGGCTTTTTTAAAAAGCTCACGGCTTATATAAACCGTATTGATACCCATGTCCCTGCAAGCCTTATACGCCTCATAGCTTGAGCACTCGGCGGTAAGCTCCGGTTTTGGGTTTATATGCTTATTATTGTCTTTTTTTAAGTCTGTTAAAACCTTTTTACGTTCATCACGGCTTATTCTGTTTTTTATAAGCTCATCTGCCGCCTTGCGGCGTACCTCGTTTATTTCCTTTACCGGAATGGTGATACTGCTGTCCGCAAAAACCTCCACAGCTTCCGCCTCAAACGGTGTCTGCCCCAGCTTTGAAAGCTGGCTTTTGAGTCTTTCTCCGTCCATTGCACGGTTTATTGCAGGCTCCGGAATAACCGTTCCCAAAACCGTAACGGAGCTTACATCATCGTACACCGTTAATTTGAGCGGCATACCCTTCTTAAGCTCAGCGCTCATATATACGGGTATCTTCCTGATATTTGCGTCCTCCCTCGCCCGCATTTTTGCGGCGCCGGAGAATATGTTTTCCGATACGTTGCCGGGAGTTTTATGACTCATCATATCCGCACCGAGCTTTGCCGTAAAATACCCCTTTGTAAAGCCCGACCTTGAAAAAGCGTCTTTAAGCTCCTTAAAGTCATCATTCGACACCTTTTGGGGATAATCAAGGTACTTTCTGTATATTCCCGTTACGGCGCTTACATATTCGGCCCTTTTTAATCTGCCCTCTATCTTCAGCGACGCCACGCCTATATCCCTTAAGGTCTTAAGCTCGTCGATAAGCGCCATATCCTTGGGGCTTAAAGCGTATGCTTCCATATCCAAGCCGCCGCCCGTAAGGGTATACGGCAGTCTGCACGGCTGTGCGCATCTGCCCCTGTTTGCGCTCCTGCCGCCGAGAATACTCGACATAAGGCACTGACCGCTGTAGCACATACATATGGCGCCGTGAACGAATACTTCGATTTCCGCATTTGCGTGTGCGGTTATATGCGCTATTTCATCAGCCGATAATTCGCGGGCAAGCACAACACGCTCCACACCCATATCCTCAAGGTATCTGACGCCCTCTAACGAGGTTACGGTCATTTGTGTACTGGCGTGAACGGGCAATTCCGGGCACGCCCGTTTTATAAGCCTTATCGCACCTATATCCTGGACGATAAGCGCGTCTGCGCCCGTATCGTTTAACGCATACACATAGTCAAGAAGCTCAGGCAATTCACGTTCCTTTATAAGCGTGTTTACCGCAACGTGCAGCTTTACGCCGTAGATATGACAATAATCTGCCTGCTCCTTTATCTGCTCTACGGAAAAATTTTGTGCGCTCTGCCTTGCGTTGAATACGGGACCTCCGATATATACCGCGTCCGCACCCGACTGTACCGCCGCATGAAGCGACGCCGCATTTCCCGCAGGAGAGAGAAGCTCAATATCTCTTTTCATTATCTGTTATGATTATTATACGTATCGTTACTGCGGCTGTTATCACGGCTGTAATACGGGCGGGCATTGCTTTGGATCGCTGACAGCTTATCCTCAAGCTCTTTTATCCTTTTTTTCGCCCCGTCAAGCTCCATGATAGCCTCTTCCTCTTCAAGAGATATCTGCGGATCGCTCCTTTTAAGCTCGTTTATCTGCCTGTGCGCCTCTTCAAGCTTTTTGTTCTGCGTATCAAGCTGATCGCCAAGAAGCCTACACGTTTCCTCGCACTTAAAATACTCGTCGCAGATATTGAGCGCCGCAAGCACGACAGGTCTTTCGCCCGTCACGTTCTGACCGCTGCCCAGGACAAGCTTTACCTTTTGGTCTATGTGATCCGCAAGCTTTTTTATATATTTCTCAGATTCGTCCGCCAGCACCGCATACCGGCGTGAATTTATAACTATTTCCACTCTGTTTACAGACATCTATGGTTTCCTCCGTATATATACATTTTTCCCAGTTTATAGTATTATACTATAAATCGGCAAAAAATAACAGATTTTTTTCTTACATTTATGTTACTTTTTGATTTTTCGGTCAATACGGCGGATTTTTCTGATATAATGGGCTTATGAAAAGTGGATTTATTTATTCTGACGATAACAAACGCTACCATACCTTAAACTATCATTTAAGGCATAAATTCGGGACAAAGGTAATGAAAATCGCCCTTAATGCGGGCTTTACCTGCCCGAATATCGACGGTACAAAGGGCTTTGGCGGCTGTACCTACTGCTCGGATACGGGAAGCGGGGATTTCGCGGGAAACGAAAAAAAGGATATCAGGTCGCAATTTGACGATATAGTGTCCATGATGCACAACAAGTGGCGGGACGGGAAATATATCGCCTATTTTCAGGCGCACACCAATACCTATGCGCCCGTATGCGTATTAAGAGAAAAATTCGAGGCAGCTCTTGAAAAGGACGGAGTCGTGGGGCTGAGCATTGCCACACGCGCGGACTGCATCGGCAATGAAGTGCTTGACTACCTTGATGAGCTTAACAAAAGGACATACCTTGTCGTGGAGTTAGGTCTGCAGTCGGTATTTGATGAAACGGGCGAAAAAATCAACCGCTGTCATACGTTTGCCGAATTTCTTGACGCCTATAACAGGCTTTATGAGAGGGGCATAAATATCTGCGTGCATCTGATAGACGGTCTGCCGGGCGAAACAAAGGAAATGATGCTCAAAAGCGCCGAAACGGTGGCAGGACTTGACCCGTATGCCATAAAGCTTCATCTTCTGCATATACTTAAGGGTACCGTTATGGAACAGCAGTATAAAAACGGCGAAATACGCATGCTTACAAGGGACGAATATGTGGATATCATAGTATCCCAGCTTCGCCGCTTTGCGCCCAAAACCGTTATACAGCGGCTCACGGGCGACGGAGGCAGGGACACGCTTATCGCTCCCCTGTGGAGTCTTAAAAAGTTTGAGGTGCTCAATTCGATAGATAAAAAAATGGAGGAAAACA
>CACZPW010000171.1 GCA_902783115.1 uncultured Ruminococcus sp.
CGATCATCCATATTGCGTGCGAGGTGGGCGGAAAAGAGCATGGTGAAAAGGTGATAAAGACACTGGAAAAGAACGGGTATAAAATAATTCTGGAATAGCTTTTATTGCGCTGATACCGTGACGGAGGTTTTTAAATGATAACAAAAAATCTGATAGCCCTTATATATGAAACGGCGTCGATCCAGCGTTGGAACGACCATATCCGCCCCTGGACGGGCTTTACCGAGCTTGACAAGCAGGCGCACAAGATGTTTTTTGCCTATGTCCTCAGCATGTGCGAGGGCGACGGAGTTGATATGTTAAAGCTTATAGAGGGTGGGATATTCGAGTTTTTCCACCGCTCCATTCTGACAGATATAAAGCCTCCGATATACCACAGGCTCATGAGTCAGAAGGGCACTCAGATAGACGAATGGGTGCTTGACGTACTCAGGGAGGATATGGAAAAAATCGGCGGCGGCTTTTATGAGCGTATGTGCAGATATTATACCGATAAGGACTACGCGGGACTTGAAAAGCAGATATTAAAGGCGTCGAATTACCTTACCAGCAACTGGGAATTTCAGATAATATACCCGCTCAACACAAAAACCTTCGGTATAGAGCAGGTAAAGCAGGATATGCTGGAGGAGCTTGCCTTAAGCGATACCTTCAAGGGCTACAGCTATTATATGGGCAGTCCGTATTTGCAGGAATTTCTGTCGCTTATCGGAAAGCTTCGGTATCAGCAGCGCTGGGCAAAGGCGGTAAGGCTTCCCGAAACCTTTGTAATGGGGCATATGCTTGTGGTTGCGATACTTTCGTATTTTTGCACACTTGAGCTTGATTCGCCGTGCTCGGAGCGGCTTTGCAACAATTTTATGTGCGGACTGTTCCACGACCTTGCCGAAAGCCTTACACGGGATATTGTATCGCCCGTAAAGTCGTCGGTAAAGGGCTTGGGTTCGATAATAAGCGGAATTGAAGCGGAGCAGATGAATAAAACCATTTATCCGCTGCTGCCCAAATCGTGGCATGAGAAGATACGCTACTACACGGAAAACGAATTTTTATCAAAAATCAAAAACGGCCAAAATACCGAAACGGTCACCTCGGAATTGATAAACGAGCATTATAACGACGATGCGTTTTCACCGCTTGACGGTGAGATAGTAAGGGTATGCGATCATTTATCGGCGTGTATCGAGGCGTATATGTCAATATCATACGGCGTAAGGTCGGAGCAGATAGTATCGGGGTATACAAGCCTAATGGAACGGTACGAAAATAAAATAACAGGCGGTATAAATTTCGGTGAGTTATTCAGATATTTCAAATTCTCCGAGGCTTGATTACGAAAAGGCAAAGGAGAAGGCGCTAAGACTTCTGGAGTTCCGTTCGCACAGCGAGCGTGAGCTGTCAGACAAGCTTAAAAGAGCGGGAGCAAACGATGAGGATATAGAAAAAATACTTGCATTTTGCAGAAATTACGGCTTTGTAAACGATGGCGAATATGCAAGAAAAAAGGCGCTTGACCTTAAAAATCTCAAAAAATACGGCAAACGCCGTATTTACCGTGAGCTTCAGGTGCGGGGCATATCCAAAGAGGATATAGAAAACGCACTGTCCCAAATTGAAGACGGGGAAGAGGCGGAAGAGCTTTATCCTCTTGTGCAAAAAAAATTAAAGGGCGATTTCGACAGTAAAAATACCGATAAATGTATCAGGTATTTTATATACAGAGGCTATGATATTTCCGATATAAAACGGTGTATAGAGAGGATAAAGGCTGATGAAATGTAAAGTTGCACTTATGTCCTTAGGGTGTGCAAAGAATCAGACCGACGGCGAGATAATGCTGGGCGTTTTGGCGGATAACGGCTATGAACCGGTATCCGATCCCAAAGCCGCCGAGGTAATAATAGTAAACACCTGCGGCTTTATAGACGCGGCAAAGCAGGAATCAATAGACGCCATTTTGGAAATGGCGGAATACAAAAACGGTAATTGCAGACTGCTTATTGCAACGGGCTGTCTTGCCGAGCGGTATAAGGACGATATTTTGATAGACCTGCCCGAGGTCGATGCAATATTGGGTACGGGCGATTACGACCTGATTTGCGAGGCGATAGAAAAGACCCTTGCGGGTGAAAAATATGTCAAAACGGGCGAGCCTGACAGGGATGCGCCCGAATGTCTGCCGAGGATATTGACAACGCCGCCGTATACGGCGTATTTAAAGATTGCCGAGGGCTGTTCAAATAACTGCACCTACTGCGCAATACCCATGATACGGGGCAAATTCAGAAGCCGCAGTATCGAGGCTATAGTATCGGAGGCGCAGGCGCTTGCAAAAAGCGGCGTAAAGGAGCTTATCTTAATAGCGCAGGATACGACAAGGTACGGGACGGATATATATAATGAGCCGTCGCTTGATAAATTACTTTGTGAGCTTGTAAAAACAGACGGTATCGAGTGGATAAGAGTACACTATTTTTATGCCGAGGCGGTTACTGACGCTCTTATACGGGTAATGGCGGATAATGATAAGATATGCAGCTATATAGATATACCCATACAGCATGCAAGCAATAAGATACTCCGCCGTATGGCAAGGCGCACGACCAAGGAGGAGATATCAAAGCGTATAAGCGATTTTCGCGCGGCAATGCCCGACGCTATTATTCGCACGTCGGTAATCGTGGGCTTTCCGGGCGAAACGGAGGAGGATTTTAACGAGCTTTATGAATTTGTAAGGACCGTAAAATTTGACCGCCTGGGCGCATTTACCTATTCAAGAGAGGAAGGAACGCCGGCGGCGGAGTTTGAGGATCAGATAAGCGATGAAATAAAAGCCCAAAGGCTTGATAAAATAATGACGTTACAGCAGGGCATAAGCCTTGATAAGAATATGTCAAGGATAGGCAGCGTTATCGATGTATTGGTCGAGGGCTATGATGAAGAAAGCTATTTGTTCTACGGCAGAAGCAGGGCGGACAGCATAGATGTTGACGGACTTGTGTATTTTGCAACCGAGGACGAGGTCGAAGCGGGGGATATAATAAAAGTAAAAATATTGGACGCCGATGAATATGATTTAACGGGCGTCAGGGAGGTATAGGCTTGTGAATACAGCAAATAAAATAACATTGTTAAGAGTGGTGCTTGTTCCGATATTTATGGCGCTTTTGATGATCGACAATGCGGCGTGCAGATTTACAGCGCTGGCGGTATTTTGCATAGCGTCGATAACCGACGCTGTTGACGGGCATATCGCAAGGTCAAGAGGTCAAATAACCACATTCGGGAAATTTGTGGATCCGCTTGCGGATAAAATCCTTACCACAGCCGCATTTTTGGTATTTTTGGGGCTTGACGTTTACAGACCGGTAAGCGGAACGATCGCCGTTATGATAATAATGACAAGGGAGTTCATGGTAGCCGGGATAAGGCAGGTGGCGGTCGGCGAGGGTAAGGTCATTGCCGCAAGCATGTGGGGCAAATTAAAAACCGTTATTCAGATGATAGCAATAATCATAACGATACTTATTATGGGGCTGTTCCCGCAAAGCTATGAGGGCGGCGTTGAAAATATCGTTATCGAGATACTGCTCTGGATAACCGTACTCTTTACCGTTTTATCGGGCGCCGAGTATCTTATAAAGAACAGGCATCTGATGAAACTTAAATAAACCTTTGAAAGGAAATAAACAAATGAGCTTTATTGACGAACTGAAATTTGACGAAAATGGGCTGATACCCGCCGTCGTGCAGAATGTTGACACGGGCGAGGTGCTTATGGTCGCATATATGAACAGGGAGAGCCTTGATATGACATTGAAATCGGGGCGCGCGACGTTCTTTTCAAGGAGCAGACAGGAGCTTTGGGAAAAGGGCGCGACCTCGGGCGACTATATGTATGTAAAGGAAATAAGAGTCGACTGTGATAACGACTGTCTTGTGATAAAGGCGTCGCCTGCCGGCAACGCCTGTCATACGGGAAACCGTACCTGCTTTTACAGGAAGGTCGAGGGCGGAAAGCTTATCGAGGATAAGGAGCCCAAAGCAAGCTCCGATATTTTAATGCGTGAGCAGGCTGTGATCATCGACAGGAAAAACAACCCCGAGGACGGCTCATACACGAATTACCTTTTCAACAAGGGCGAGGATAAGATACTCAAAAAGGTGGGCGAGGAAGCGGCGGAGGTCGTTATCGCCGGCAAGAACCGTGACAGGGACGAAATAAAATACGAGGTTGCGGATCTTATGTATCATTTATCCGTAATGCTTGTAGATAACGGTATGACCTGGGACGACATCTTTGAGGAGATGGAAGGCAGGAGATAAACATTCGGGAGAGAATTGATGGCGAAACAGGAGAATATAAGAAATTTTTGTATAATAGCTCATATCGACCACGGTAAATCGACGCTTGCCGACCGTTTGCTTGAGCTTACAAACGAAGTCGAGGAGCGGGACATGAAGGAACAGCTTTTAGACGATATGGATCTGGAGCGTGAGCGGGGCATAACGATAAAGGCGCACGCCGTAACTCTTAACTATAAAAAGGATAACGGCGAGGAATACACCTTAAACCTCATTGACACGCCGGGGCATGTTGACTTTAATTATGAGGTGTCAAGATCGCTTGCAGCGTGCGAGGGTGCGATACTGATAGTCGACGCGTCGCAGGGCATAGAGGCGCAGACCTTGGCAAATACCTATCTTGCGGTCGATCATGATTTAGAGATCGTGCCCGTAATAAACAAAATAGACCTGCCGTCGGCAATGCCGGATATGGCGATACGGGAGATAGAGGACATTATCGGCATACCCGCCGAGGATGCCCCCAGGATCTCCGCAAAAACAGGTCTTAACGTGGAGCAGGTGCTTGATCAAATAGTCGAAAAGATACCTGCGCCCACAGGCGATAAGGACGCACCGTTAAAGGCGCTGATATTCGATTCGTATTACGACAGCTACAGGGGCGTTATCGTGTACGTAAGAGTCAAGGAGGGCACTCTAAAGACGGGCGACCGTATAAAAATGATGGCAACGGGCGCCGTATTTGACGTTGTTGAGGTCGGATTCATGCACCCGTCGGGATTAAGAGAGACGGGTAAGCTTTCTGCGGGAGACGTAGGCTACATTGCCGCAAGCATAAAGAATATCCACGACACAAGAGTCGGCGATACCGTAACCACCGTAGTAAACGGCGCAAAAGAGCCGCTTCCGGGCTATAAAAAGGTAAATCCAATGGTCTATTGCGGAATCTATCCAGCAGACGGCGCACATTATGAGGATTTAAAGGACGCCCTGTCAAAGCTTCAGCTAAACGATGCGGCGCTGATGTTCGAGCCTGAAACCTCCGTTGCGCTGGGGTTTGGATTCAGGTGCGGATTTTTGGGGCTTTTGCACATGGAGATAGTCGAGGAGCGCTTAGAGCGGGAATATGCGCTTGACCTTGTGACAACTGCGCCGAGCGTTATATATAAGGTGTATAAAACAAACGGCGATATGATATGGGTGGATAACCCGACAAACCTCCCCGATCCTGCCGGGATAGAGCACATGGAGGAGCCTATGGTAAAGGCGACTGTCATGGTACCCAAGGACTATGTGGGGAATGTTATGGAGCTTTGCCAGGAACGGCGCGGAATATATAAGGATATGACTTATATGGACGAAACAAGAGCCGAAATTTTTTACGAGCTTCCTTTAAACGAGATAATTTACGATTTCTTTGATGCCTTAAAGTCAAGAACAAAGGGCTATGCGTCGTTTGACTATGAGCTTACGGGCTACAGTCCGTCAAATCTTGTAAAGCTTGATATCCTGTTAAACGGCGAGGCGGTCGACGCGCTTTCGTTTATTATCCATAAGGATAACGCATACCCAAGGGCAAGGAAGATGTGTGAAAAATTGAAAGCTTCCATACCCAGACAGCTTTTCGAGGTACCTATCCAGGCGGCTATCGGGTCGAAAATAATCGCCCGTGAAACGGTGCGGGCAATGCGTAAGGACGTGCTTGCAAAGTGCTACGGCGGCGATATAACGAGAAAGAAAAAGCTGCTTGAGAAGCAGAAGGAAGGTAAGCGCCGTATGCGCCAGGTAGGAAACGTAGAAGTTCCGCAGGAGGCGTTTATGTCGGTATTGAAATTAGATGAATAAAGGGAGTAAAACAAAAAGGAAAAAACAATTACAGCAGTGTCAGCGTTTATGTCGGCGTGCGCGGGAGATAAGGCGGCGGATAATCCGTCGCCGAATGTGACGAAGAGGTAACGGTAAAAATGCTTCAAACCCTGACAAGCGGCGCAAGAGTCTGTATCAATGTAAAATAATAAATCAAATGGCTGCGGCAAAATGATAAAAAAATCATTTTGCCGCAGCCTTTTTTGATTTTTTTGCATATTTGTCGCAGTCTGCGAATAAAGATATACTGAGAGATTTTTTATTCCACCTTTGAATTTTCTATTGCAAAGCTTAACAGTATGTTTATAAGCTCATTTCTTGAACGGTTGGTTTTTTGCGAAAGCTCCTCCAATTGCTCCACCGTTTCGTTTTTTATGCGTACCGAAAATACCTTGTATCCGTCCTCGCCCTTGTATGCTTTTTTATTTATTATCAGTTTCTTATCCATAATCTCCACCTCAAGCTAATTATATATTGACATACTCACATATTATATGTTATTATATATAACATATAATATGTGATAACTATTAACATATACGGAGGGAGCGCGAATATGACAAGGACAAAGACGATATCCGTTATAGTCTTATTTATGCTTGCAGCCATACTGATTTTCTGTATATCCGGGCGTTTTGATGCGGGACGGGTCATGGCAAGCAATAAATTTTCCGATGTAGACGTATCGGATTGGTATTATGACGATGTGGGATATGCAAGCGAAAAGGGATTTATGAACGGCACGGGCGCGGAAAACAAAATCGTAAGCGGCTACAGTGAAACGGTGTTCGGAGCGGACGATCCGATAACAAGAGAACAGCTTGCCGCAATAACCCCTCATCCACCGGCAAAGCCGGTCCCCCTTCCCCCGTAGCATTGCTGTGGCAATTCGGAGCCGCCCTGCGGACATTTACGGGGGAAGGCTTTAACCCCTCATCCGAGTTTTGCCGTCAAGACGGCAAAACCCACCTTCCCCACGGCGGGGGAAGGCTGATCATACAATAACGGCTTTTTAACGTCAATTTACCGTATGATAACCGTTCTTGCAGCTTGATCCCAGTCTATTTCAATATCCAGTGCCTGAGTGACAAAGCGTAAGGGTACCATAGTCCTGTCGTTTATGATCTTTGCCGAAACGTCGAGCGTGATCTCCTCTCCGTCTATAAATGCGGTCTGCGAGTCAATGGGCAAGGTTATCTGTGTTTTCCCGTTTGTTATGTACACCGTTTCGTCCTTCCATTCGACCTGTGCGCCGAGCGTTTCCGACACCGCCCTTACGGGTATAAGCGTGCGCCCCTCCTCGATAATGGGGAATTGGTCGTCAAAATCAATAAGCCCTCCGTTATACCTTACCTTTGCGCCTATGTAGTCGATATTTTTATGATAGTATCGCAGGACGTGTTCTATATATTCGGCGTCGCCGTATGTGGGATATTGCCAGTTTGTCGCATAGTTTTTTGCGTTTTGACGCTCGTTCAGCCAATCGTCGCCTTTTGCCTCGATTATGCGGTTTAAGACCGTTTCTCCGAAATTGTACGCCTGTATCATCTTCATATAATCGCAGTCGTATTTTATAAGCGAATGTGAGATAAGATGCGCGGCATACGGGACTGCCTTTTCGGGATCGAGCCGGTCTAAAAGCGTCCATTCCTCGCCCGTGGTCTTTAGCCCGAAAGCGGCAAACGGCTTTTCATGCGAATATTCGATCTGCATGATCCCCCACGCAGGGTATTCCGATCCGTCGTCACGGTAGCTTAGATTCCTGCCCGATGATTCCTGCATGCATATCGCCGCAAGCAGATTCGGATCGACGCCGTACCTGTCGCCCGCAGACTTGAACAGTCTGCTGTAGGATAACACGGCGGAATTTAACGCCTTTGTGCCTATTTCAACTCCGTCCATGCTTGTACCCGTATGGTCGGGGATATTGTTATCCGCCAATGCGAAAGAGGAGCCAAAGCAGGCAAAAAGCGCCAAAATTATTATTGCCTTTTTCATGATCATTATTCCTTTTCGTCCGTAGTATGAGTATATCATAACATATTCCAAAAGATTATTCCACAGTAAATTTCAGGCATTGAATAAAAAAATATAAGATTGATAAAACTAAACGCAAAAAGGAGATTGCAAAAATGGGAAAATATATAGAAATATACGATGTTTTTGCCCGTGAAGTGCTTGATTCGAGGGGAAATCCGACAGTCGAGGTGGAGGTGCATACAAAAAAATCCGTCGGAAGGGCAACCGTTCCGTCGGGCGCGTCAACGGGCGAGCATGAGGCGGTGGAGCTTCGTGACAACGACAAAAACCGTTACAGGGGCATGGGCGTAAAAAAGGCGGTCGATAATGTCAACAATATCATAGCCGACAGCCTTATAGGAATGAACGTACTCGATCAGCGGCGCATAGATATAGGTATGATCTCTCTTGACGGCACACTGAACAAATCAAGGCTCGGCGCAAATGCGATACTCGGCGTGTCCATAGCCTGCGCAAGAGCGGCGGCAAATGCGCTCGATATGCCGCTTTACAGGTATATCGGCGGCACAAATGCCTATACGATACCCGTACCCATGATGAATATTTTAAACGGCGGCGCACACGCGGGCAATAATGTGGATATTCAGGAATTTATGATAATGCCCGTCGGCGCGCCCGATTTCCATGAGGGACTGCGCTGGTGCTGTGAGGTATACTATAAGCTAAAGGAGATAGTAAACGCCGAGGGCGGGATAACCGCCGTAGGCGATGAGGGCGGCTTTGCGCCCGATCTTGAAACGGACGAAAAGGCGCTGGAGCTTATTGTAAACGCCATAGGCAAGGCGGGATTTGTGTCGGGCAGGGATTTTAAGATAGCCGTTGACGCGGCGGCGTCGGGCTGGATGACCGACGACGGGTATGTTCTGCCAAAATCGGGCGTGAGGAAAACCACCGATGAACTGATAGACTATTTTGATGAATTGACCGATAAATACCCTATTTTCTCTATTGAGGACGCTCTGGGCGAGAATGACTGGGACGGCTGGGAGCGTCTTACAAAAAGATTGGGGGATAAGATCCAGCTTGTTGGCGATGATTTATTCGTTACCGATACGCAAAGGCTTAATAAGGGCATTTATACGGGTGCGGCAAACGCCATACTGATAAAGGTAAATCAGATAGGAACGCTTACGCAGGCGCTTGACGCCGCAGAGCTTGCGCATAAATCGGGATATCGCGCGATAGTGTCGCACAGAAGCGGCGAAACGGAGGATACTACAATATCGGATATTGCGGTAGCCATAAATTCGGGGCAGATAAAAACGGGCGCTCCCGCAAGGACGGACAGGGTTGCAAAATACAACCGCCTTTTGCGGATAGAGGAGGAGCTTGGCAACTGCGCCGTTTACGGAGAAGCGGCAGCTGATTGAAAAAACGCAAAAATATTGAAATCGTCACGGCTTTTGCTTGACGATTTTTTTGTTTTGGTATACAATATAGCAAAATGAAGCAGTAGGAGAATTTACAATGAAAAAACCTGAGCTTTTGGCGCCGGGCGGGAGCCTTTCAAAACTAAAAACGGCAATAGACTACGGTGCCGACGCCGTATATATAGGCGGCGAGGCGTTTTCCTTGCGTGCTGCGGCGGAAAACTTTTCGCTTGACGATATAAAGGAAGGCATAAAATATGCACATGATAGGGGTAAAAAGGTTTACCTTACCGCAAATATCATACCGCATAATGACGATATAAACGAGTTTGAAAAATATATAGAAGAAATAAAGCCCATGGGCTTTGACGCGGTATTGATATCGGACCCGGGAATGTTTGACGTGATGCGTGAGAGAGCGCCCGAAATACCCATTCATATAAGCACGCAGGCAAACAATACAAACTACCGTTCCGCCATGATGTGGCATAAGCTCGGTGCAAAGCGTGTGGTTTTGGCAAGGGAAATGAGCTTTGAGGAAATTGAAGTGATACGTTCAAAAGTGCCTGAAGATATGGAGCTTGAGGCGTTTGTTCACGGTGCGATGTGCATTTCATATTCGGGCAGGTGCCTTTTATCAAATTATATGACGGGCAGGGACTCAAATCAGGGTGAGTGCGCGCATCCGTGCCGCTGGAACTATAAGCTTGTTGAGGAAACACGTCCCGGTGAATATATGGATATAACCGAAA
>CACZPW010000172.1 GCA_902783115.1 uncultured Ruminococcus sp.
AAGCCGCCGTTATTGGCTTTGCGCGCTCAGTTTGTCCGTTCTGCACTATTTTCTCTTTGCCCCGGGGGCTTCGATAAAATGCACAGCCCCTCCGTTTTTTATTTACACTTTTTTGAATAAAAAAATCTTTATTATTCGGCGCAAATGTGTTACAATAAACGAGAGTGAGAAATTTTACGGGAGATACTTATAATATGAAAAGGATAGTTGCCATAATCGCGGCTGCTGCGATGTTTTGTTCAATAAGCGGCTGCGGCTGCAAAAAGCAAGCCGTAACAGAGGATATAAAAAAGGAAAAACAAAGCCAAAATACCGTTTCGCCGTCACAAACGCCCGCCCCGGCTTATACGGAGCTTCCCAAGGCTGACGGAGATGAGTATGCCAAGGACAGCGGCGGAGGCGGTCTTACCAGACTTTCGCCTGCGGACGAGGTGCCGGATATCGACGAAAAGAAGGACGAGAGGAATTTTTCGGGAATGTGGCGCGCGACAGCGACAACGAGCGAATCCCAAAGCTTTGAGGCGATGACGGTCGAGATACATTATGACAGCTACAGCGTGTTTATGACGTTTGGCGGCACGTACCCGAGCGTTACCTATGAGGGCAAGTATAAAATAAAGGACGGAGTACTGATTTTTGACAAGAACTTTGAAGACTGCACCGCATATTTTTATGACGATCAAAACGATACGCTTGTTCTTGACAACGGGACTTCGCTTGTGTTCTGCACAAGAATAGATGAAGAAGAATTGCAGTGACGGAGGACGGATAAAATGTTAGCGGTTGAAAGACGGAATATGATAGAAAAGCTCATAACGGAGCATGGCAGCGTGCTGGTTGTGGAGCTTGCAAAGAAATTCGACGTGACCACCGAAACTATAAGGGGCGATCTTGAAAAGCTTGAAAGACAGGGCGTGCTTGTGCGCACCTACGGCGGTGCTACTCTGTCTGTGGGCGTTGAGTCGGAAAACGTGGCGGAGCGTGAAATAATAAATTTTGAGGGCAAGCAGAAAATAGGCATACGCGCGGCAAGCTTTATCCGTGACGGCGAAACGGTATTCCTTGACGCTTCGACCTCCGCTTTGCATCTGGCAAGGAATTTAAAGACCAAGCGCAGCATAACCGTTATAACCAATGCGGACAAGATAGTGTCGGAGCTTTCGGACTGTCCGGATATAACGGTTATATGTGTGGGCGGAAAGCTAAACCCGAAAAATATGTCCTTTGTGGGGCGTATTGCGGAAAAGAATATCCGTGAGAATTATTACGCAAACCGCTGTTTCTTCTCCTGCAAGGGCGTTACGGCGGCAAGGGGACTTGTCGAAGCCTCGGAGGAGGAGGCGGAAATCAAAAAAGCGATGATAGATATGAGCGAAAGCGTCATATTCCTGTGCGACCACAGGAAGCTCGGCAGACTCGGTATTCCGAAGATTGCAGGCTTTGAGAGGATCGACACGTTGATAACAGATGTCGATCTCAATGACGAATGGAAGAAGCTTTTTGAAGAAAACGATATACGGATCGTTACGGCATAATCCCGTATGCGGGCAGATTTGCCGTACAAGTCGGATTTTTTGCGTGAAATCACTAATTTTTGAACAAATTCTACTGTATTTTATATTTATTTTCGTGAATATTTGTTGTAAAATTATAAAAGAGAGGGAATACCCCCGGAGAAGTCCGAATGGATTCGGACAGGGAATAGGTAACAGGGGATAAGTTAGGTACAAAATGCCAAGGCATTTTGAATTGCTCATATTTTCTACCCCGGAAAGGAATGGTCTTAGTTATGAAGAAAAAATTGGTTGCATTTTTATCGTGCGCGGTGCTTGCGGCTTCGGCGGTATCGGTTCCGATTATCGCACATGCGGAGGCAAGCGCTACATATATCACGGATTCCTGCTTTACCGACTGTGCTATAGGCGGGAACAAGAAGCTGGGCTACTACGGGCTCAATATTATCATGGACGGCTCTCCGTGGCTTTCAAAGGGCTCGGCGTCAAAGCATTACGAGACTTATATGCATGACGACGAAAGAGATGTCGATTACTGTAATTTCTATTCAAATTCCGACAAGACCCCGGGCGACGGCGCAGGATCTATGTACGTTTATCAGAGAGATACGACCTCGAACTTTGCCCAGACCTTCGGCTACTGTCAGTTTGACGTAAGAATGCATGAGGGCGTTGTACAGCTGATGCTCGGCTCGTTCTCCGATCCTACTTCAAATACGAACTATCTTGCAAACTCGGTAAGAATGACTCCCACCTCCATCGGCATAAAAGACGGAGGCAAGGACGTAACGCTTGCAAACATTTCGCCGGACAAATGGTATACGGTAAAAATCAATATAAACAACAAGCTTCAGGAAAGCTATTTCTCGGTAACGGACGTTGCTACGGGAAAGATCATCGGCAGCTATGACGGCGCCGCTTATCAGCAGGAGGCTTGCACATCGGTAAAGATCTGGTGCTTTGGCTATATAAGAGGCAGTATGTATAACTATGACCTCACTCATGTAACGATAGGCAAAACCACCGACGCCGTAAATCCGTATTCGGTGCTGAAGTGATAAAAAGGATATCGGCTGAATTTATGTAAGACTCAATAACTATTGCTCCTGTGAACATAACAGGAGCAATAATTTTTAAAAAAGTTTTTCACCCATACCATATATTGCGTAGATATGGACATATTGGCACAATTGGGATCGAATTTTATCTTGCAATTATTTATGGAATATTATATAATATAACTGTATGCAAAGCTTTACAAATTGTACAATAAGCACAGAAAAAGCAAGGAGGCTCTATGAAGCGCAAAGAAAGCTCCGTGAATGATTTTGTAACTGCTGAAAATTTCAGTAAGCTTGTTATAGAACAGGCGGACGTTGTAAAGCCGATAATCCGTGAACAGCTTTTCAAGGAGTATTTAACGGGCTCGGGTGACTATGACGAAATTCTCGGTATATACTGCAATACCTTCGGTATCGACAGGAGCGTCAAGGCGAGAATGATAATAATGAGAGTCATATCCGACGTTCAAAAGGAAGATCTGTATTTTATCAAGAATACGGTTTCGCAGGTTGCGTCGGGATATTTGGTTGCGTATACCACGGTCCATAAGCACGTAGTTTTTGTTACCGATACGGTCGATGATGCCGAGTGTTTGTCTGCGATCGAGAAGTTCAGAAAATATATCGGTGCGTACTACAAAAACGAAATCAAGATAATTTACAGTAAAACAGCGCCGCTTTATAAGATGCGTGCGGTGCATCAGAATCTTGTAAAGGGGCTTGGCTATTCGTTTTATTCGGACAAGCTCACGCTTTATGAAGGCGAAATAAACTTAAATACCGGAAGCGAGCTGTTATCGCCGCAGTACGGGCTTATAGAAAAAACCGTAGGCTCGGGCGATGAAGAGGAGGCAATGCGGCTTATAGACACCTTCTTTTCCGACATAAGACTTGCGGCTCCCGTGCCGGGCGTTGCAAAAACATACTGTCTGGAGCTTTATGTGTGCATAATCCGCTGTTGCAGTGCGGACAGGATAGAGGCGGCAATGAAGGGCATATTATCCATACAGGAGAGTAAAACGCTTGATGAGATCAAGAGATTCATAACCGAAAGGGCAAGGGAGATAACTCTTGAAAATATGGCGGAGGACAGGCTGTCCTACAGCTCGCTCATAACAAAAACCCTGCGGATAATAGACCGGAATCTTTCAAACGACGAGCTTTCCCTGCGCTGGATAGCGGGTACGATGCTTTACACAAACGGAGACTATCTGGGTAAGCTCTTTAAAAAGGAGCTCGGCAAGAATTTTTCCGCTTATGTGATGGAACGGCGTATGGAGCTTGCAAAGAAGATCATACTTTCCGGCAGAGGCTACAAGATCTACGAAATAGCCCGTGAGGTGGGCTACGGCACTAATTCACAGTATTTTTCGCAGGTATTTAAAAAGTATACGGGCGTATCGCCTGTGGAATACAGGGAAAATATCAGAACACAGAATCAAATAAGTTAATATATCCGAGGGAGAGAACGGATTTATTATATAAAAACTATGGAGGTATTCACATGAGTAAAACAATGAAAAAGCTCCTCAGCATGGCTTTAAGCCTGGTTATGGCGGTTTCGGCTTTGGGTCTGACCGCAATGGCTGATGAGGAAACGGACACGGCCGCTGCCGCCAAAGCGAGCAGCTATGACTCTGATAGCTACTATGACAAGGCATTGGCATTATGTACAGCCTTAGGTATCATCAAGGGTTATGACGACGGTTCTATCGAGCCCGAATCAACGATTACACGTGCGGAAATGTCCGCAATCGTATTGAGAATGTTAAACGTTGTCGCATCTGAAAAGTATGACGGCAAGCTGTTTAATGACTTAAAAACGGAGCACTGGGCGGCGGATGTTGTCGCAAGTGCGGTTAAATTAGGTATTTTGAACGGTTATACGGACGGCTCATTCAGACCTGACGACGATGTGCTTTACGAGCAGGTCGAGAAGATGATAGTCTGTGCGTTGGGTTATGATGTAAACGCAAAGATGCTCGGCGGCTATCCCGAGGGATACCAGAAGCAGGCAACAGCTCTTAACCTTACCGATCATGCCGTATCGGCGGCGGGCGTTCCGGCAGAGCGCGGACTTGTAATCAAGATGGTTTACAATGCTCTTATCACAGACTACAACGAGATCACAACAACAGATAAAAACGGTAATCCGCAGTATACCGCAACAAGAACTCTTGCAAAGGCAAAATTCAACGTTGTTGACAAGAAGGGTACCCTTCAGGCAACCTCGTCAACGACTGTAAGCTCCGATTACAAGGATCTTCCCAAGGGACAGATCATAATCGACGATACAAAATTTGAAACCAAGCTCTCAAGCGCGGATACGGATCCGTTTGTGGGTTATCAGGTAACGTATTTCTATATCGAAAGCGACAGCGTAGACCCGACTATCATCGCAATTTCGGGCGCATCGTCAAAGACGGAAACGGTTACGGTCGATGTAAATAACATAAAGAGCATTTCGGGCTTCGATGCAAACGGCGGCACCACCATAACAAGCGGTACGATAAAGATGGAGGCAGGCTACGGCGCGGAGAAAAAGACTTCAAACCCGACTGTTATCTATAACGGAGAGATAGTTGGCTCTGTAGCCGATTACATTGCCGCAAGAGATGCGGACAGAAGAAGATTTGCAAAGGTCAATTCCTACGGAATTATCCCCGACGGCACAAATCTTTCAGACGACAGCTCGCAAAAGACCTTTGACGAGTTTTTAAAGCCCGACAACGGCACGTTAAGACTTCTTGACGGCGACGGCGACGGCAAGTATGAAACGATATTTGTAGAGGATTATGAAACGCTGCTCATAACCGCTACCACAAACAAGAAGGTAACGGGTTACATAAAGGGCGGCTCACCCATTGTCAGCGATAAGAAGCAGACAACGGATATAGACGTTGACGAAACGGAAAAGGATCTCACCATAACCGTATTAAAGGGCGGCTCGGAGGCAAAGGCAAGAAACCTTAAAAAGGACGATGTAGTATCTCTTAAGAGAAGCCTTTCAAACACCATTCTTGAATTTACGGCGACGGGCGAATCCGTGACCGGCGCAATTTCAACTCTTACAACAAGGGACGGCAAATATTACGGAAAGATCAACGGCGAGGACTACGAGATAGACGCAAACGCATATTCGGACGCAAAGAGCGGCACAAACGCTACATTCTATCTTGACAAGCTCGGCAGGATAGGAAGAATAGAATCGGCATCATCGGGTACGTTAAGCTCAAACGAGCAGTACGGCTGGTTGATGACCGCCTATACAAACGGCGACGGCTCGGAAACAGAGGTAAAGATCTATACTCAGGACGGAAAGGGCGCTACATACCCCGTATCGACAAAATGCTCGTTCTGGGCACCCGACGCATCATCGTCAACAAGCACAAACGTTGCCTCCTCGATCGTGGCAATGCATCAGAACAACACATATCTTACCGTCGGCACCTTCCAGGTACGGGCTTGTAAGTATAAGGTAAATTCAAAGAACGAGCTTATCCAGCTCAATATGGCTGTTGATTCGGATAAGGTAAAGAATACCGACGCAATGCGTATTCTTGCAAAGAACTTAAGAGGCGTAGCGACCTCCGGCGGTACAATAAGCGGAAAAACGCTTGAGGACGACGCGCTTGTTATGTGGGCGCCGTCGGATACGGAGGATATGAAGGCGGAGTCAAACTACAGCGTCGGAACGACGAAGGTATCGTCATTCCTTAACTCAAACGGCGTTCAGATGGACTTTGTTATAGGTGAATTTGAGGACGAGAGATATGCAAACGTTATATATGCATTCTCAGGCTCATCAAACGCAGCCGCTAATATTTCCGACTACGGTACGGCGGACGATAACCCGTGTGCGGTAGTAACCGAAGTATCGGTAGGCTGGAACAGCGCAGAGCAGGAAAGAATATATAATTTCTCGGCAAACCGCGGCGGCGCCGAGGCAATGTATGCGACAAGCAAGAATACTCTTCTTGCAAAGATCAAGCCTACGGGCTTTATCGCAGGCACAAGAGATCCGTATCAGACAACGACTCTGTGGACGGGACTTGACGGTACAAACCTTGCAGCGGCGCTTTCAGAGGGTGACGTAGTAGGTATAAAGGGCGGCACAACGGCAAGCGTGCTTATAAAGATGGTTGACGTTGCAGGTCTTACAAAGGCGCTTGTAACGGGCGCTGCCGATACTCAGTATATCGGCTTTGCGGGCTTCTCCGATACCCGTGATAATATAGGCGTCGGTGCCGTAGCAGGCATAGATACGGGCGATAAGGTTTATTTCTCCTTAAACGACGCAAGCGGCAAGGAAGTCAAGGGCTGGTCACTTGACGCAAGCACATCACTTGTTCTTATCAACGTAAAGACCGATGATGACGGTAACTTTATAAGCGCAGACGTGGATTCGCAGGTTATAGATCCCACAGAGCTTATAGAGTTTGAGCTTGACGGTACAAAGCCGACAGGTGACGCTATGTTCTTCAGACATTTCAAGAACGAGGCACAAAGAGAGGTATTTGTATACAGGTTCAACGATTGATAGTATAAGAGAGAGTTTTAGTGCCGGGGGGATCATTCCCCTCCCGGTGCGGCAGTTGTAAAGAGGGAGGAAAAGAAAGAATGCTAAAAGGTTTTAAAAAGCTCGTATCGGCTTTTTGTGCCACTGCTATGGTGTTAAGTCTTGCGGTTGTTCCGGCTATGGCTACTGACGATTTTTCACTTGGTGTTTCAAGCAATTCCGGCTGGACAGGCAGAGCGGGCACAGGTGCCGCAAATTCACAGATAACTGCAGCGGCAAATGCAGACGGCTATTTGCAGATTAAGAGTACCGGAAGTGCTCAGAGATATATAACATACGATCTTGCCAATTCGTTTGACAGCGGAACGGTAAACGTGACATATACTGTTAATATTTATGCTCGCGGAGATACGGATAACAGATTTTTTTCTATAGGCAGTATGGCTAACGGGACAGGTACATACTCAAACGGGATATTAGTGTTGAATGTGCCTAAGAGTGCAGAGACTGCGTCTATAAACGGTAATTCATTTACAGTCAACGGTACTGATTATTGGACAGGTAAGCTTACCGTATCTGCAAACCTTGATTTGGACAATAAAAAGCTTACATCGTGTGAGGTAACCAAAGAGGGTGTAGCAGATCCGCTCTATTCATTGGCTGCACCGCAGGATATATCAGGCTCCGAGATAAGCAGGTTAAGATTTGATATCTTTAAGAATACCGATGAATTTGACTTGTATTCGTTAAGTATTTCCGAAAAGGAATTACCCGTGATAACACAGTCGGCGTCAAGCGTTGTTGCCGGAAACACGGTAGAGGTTGCGAAGGTAACGAATGCAAATACCACGCCTACGGTTGAGATCACAGGTGCAAATGCAGCTAAGTTTTCATATTCGGTAGAGGCATCGGGTGATGACTACCTTGTAAAGGTAAGCGCAAACGATACGGCTTCGACATCAAGCTACAGCGCAAATGTAAAGATAACCGCATCAAGTGGTGACGGCAGCGTAAATAAGACGATAACGCTTACCGCATCGCCTGTATCGGAGTATCTTGGCACCCTGCTTGCGGGGCTGAAGCTTACGGGTGTGGCAACAAGCAATGTTACCGCAGTTTCGGGAAAGACGGACGAATTTGATATCACGGGCGATTTCACCGTTACGCATAAGGACGGCGACGCAGCGATCACATGGACGCCGTCGACCTCGGCGCTGATACCCACAAGCGATCCCGGAGATGCAAACAATATTCTCTATGAGGTCGACAAGTCAAAGAAGGTAACGGGTGCCACCCTAAAAGCTAAGGTAACATATAACGGTCAGGAGAGTGAGGAAAGAGTATTCACTCTTAACATAAAGCCGGAAAATCCCGACGTTCCCACTATAACAGTCGAGGATACAAAGGGTATGGAGGCAAGAGTGGGAAGCAGTGTTAAGCTTGCCACAGTAACAAACTATAAGGATATTTCCGTAGATGTTTCAGATTCCAACTTCACCGTTACAAAGGTAAACGGCGAGATCAAGCTTGTAACGGTGACGGAGCCTGAGAACCAGGTAACGGTAACCGTCACCGTAAATGTAACGGGTAATGACGCAGACGCATCAAAAACCATAAGCATAAAGGCTATACCCACATCGAAGTATCCTATGCTTATGGCGGAGGGTATTGATATTGAAAACGGCTCAAGCGTTGTAAAGAACGGAAGCGTTTATGATGTAACAAGCGATTTTACCGTTCCGCTTACGGCTCAATACGACTATGCCGCAGATACGGCAAGTGTTGTATGGTCATCAGACACGGACGCCGTAGTATTTGATAACGACGGCGTCGCAAATGTCAGTGCAGATTCAAGCACCGGCACGCTTACGGCGACTGTGACCTATGCGGGCAAAACGTACTCAAAGACCTTTGACATAAAGCTTGCGGATCACAAGTACGTAAAGTACTATGACGAGAGCTTTGACGGAACGGGCTTTTCAAACAGCGGAAATATCATTTATGCTCATTCGGGCAATAATGAAGCGACAATAAACAATATCCTGTTCCATTGCGGAACAAGGGACGAAGGCGATTCGGACAAGATAGGTGTTGCGGGCATCAGCGGCGTGACGGGTAACGGTGTAAAGTTATTTGCGTCAAAGAACAATAACGACAGCAGAAATCCGTACATTTCACTTCCCGCCTGCAAGGGAACATACGTTGCAAACACTATCTATACGTCGTTCAACTTCAGCGTTGCAGACGGCAGTGAGCTGTATGTATCGGATACCGCAAACAACGTGCTTTCCTTTAAGCCCGACAGTGATATAAAGGCAGATACCTGGTACAGGGCGGAGCTTATATCGGACGGTACGTCTGCGGCTATGACCGTATTTGATACAAGCGACAATATCATATTGCAAAAGGCGGTCAATTTCGGACTTACAAATAAGTTCTACGGTCCCGTAACCAATACGATAGCAAACTCTATAGACAACTTAAAGGTCATGGACTTAAAGGCGGTACGCATCACGCCGGACGTGCCCGAAAAGATAAACGCAACGGGTGACGGTAACTGGGTAGAGGTCGCAGTATACGATAAGGCTATGGCAAGCAGTGTACAGGCCGTATCGGACAATGCAAACATGGAGGCAAAGGCAGAGGACGGAAAGATTTATGTGCACGCCCTGACGGACGACGTTGTAACGGCTGATATAACCGTTACCGCAGACGCAGACGTTACCACAAAATCAAAGTTCAGCGTAACCTCCGCATCGGATACAAATTTCGTTGACAGCGCGCTTTTGGCACTCACTGTTGTTGACGGTACAAAGGTAAAATCCGGCTTGAACGATACAAATCTCGTTCTCGGCGACTTTACGGTGCCCACATCGGCAGAGGGCGCAACGGTTACATGGTCGGTACCCTCAAAGGATTCGGACTACGTAAAGGTAAGCGGCGCAAATGTTACGGTTTATCCGTACAGCACGCTTGATGATACCGTTGAGCTTGTTGCAACGGTCACATACGGCGGCGAATCAAAGACCAAGACGTTCAAGCTTGATCTGTCAAACTTAAAGGCTAAGATCATCGAGGCGGTGGACGCCTATGCAGCCGCAAACGGATATATGACGTATGCAAACGACGCTGCGGGCAAGTATTTCAAGAATACGCTTGCGGACGGCATGGAAATTTTTGCCGATGTATACGTTCCCGAGGAAACCGTAAAGTATAACGATTATCCGCTGACTGTCGCTTACAAATTTACAGGTGCGATAGGCAGTGACGGTAAGATAAGCGTAGCAAGTCCGTCGGACGAAAAGGACGCAACCATAACAAAGAGCATTTCGTATGTAAAGAACGGCGCGGCTCTTTATACAAAGGAGATAGAGAACACAGCAAAGGCGGGCAGTAATGCATTTGATGCAAAGGTCAAGTTCGATCCCGCCGATGTTCAGCCGAAGGTCGAGGCTGCGGTATATACGGCAAACGAAACGACAGAGGCTATGGCGGACGACGCTGTAAAGGCGGAGGTAAATGCGGCGATAAAGGCATTTGTTTCGGAACCTGCAGTAGCGCTTGATGCTGCGAATATCAAAAACTTCTATGCTAAGGTAGGCTCGTCTTCAACAGAGGCGGAGCTTCCGAATTCAATATCAACGGGCTTTACCGTAAAGACCGAGGGTGTGTTTGGTTCAAAGATCGCATGGATCTCCGGCAATTCGTCAAGAGTGGGTATTTCCGCAGCGGGCGAGGGCTTTGTGACACAGGGCACACAGGATGCGGCGGCAAAGCTTACCGCAGTGGTATCGTACGGCGACGGCGATTCACAGGCTAAGAATACGGAGGCTTATACAAAGACCGTTTCCGTACCCGGAAAGGGCGGCTCATCAGGCGGTTCATCGGGCGGCGGCAGCTCACGCTCAAGCGGCGGCAGTACGGGAACAACGGCAATAGGTACCGTATCGGCTGTTCCGGCGTCGGATACAAGCACATACGAGCCGAATCCGAATCCGTCGGGCTTTACCGATCTTGACAGCGTTGACTGGGCAAAGACGGCTATAAACAACCTTTATGTAAATAATATCGTTTCGGGTAAGGCGCCGAATCTGTTCTATCCCAACGATAAGGTGACAAGAGCCGAGTTTGCAAAGATATTGGTAAATTCGTTCCATCTTCCCAAGGTGACGGTGGAGGAGCCGACCTTCTACGATGTACCGCTCAAGCACTGGGCGTCGGAGTTCGTGGAAGCTGCATTTGCGGCGGGCGTTATAAAGGGCTTTGACGACGGTTCGTTTGAGCCGAACACCTACGTTACAAGACAGGATATGGCTGTAATGGTATTGAGGGCGGCGCAGGCTGCAGGCAGAACATTTACAGAGAAGAGGGAAGCCCAGGTATTCGGTGACGACGCGACTGTCGCCGCATACGCAAAGCCTGCCATTACGACTCTCCAGAAGGCAGGAATAGTAAACGGTGTTGAAAACGGAAATTTTGCTCCGTTATCAACATCAACCAGAGCTCAGGCTTGTCAGATAATCTATAATGTTATCAAATAATTGTAACAAATAAGTTTTACTCATAAAATCATACGGGCTGCGGTGAAAATTTCACCGCAGCCCGTATTATTATGTACCAAGCCGGAATTTGTGCGAATATACGGCTTTTGCGGTTGACAACGGCTTTAATTTATTGTAAAATCAGGAGTGATATGAGTTTAGGAGGATTTTCATGAACTACACTAAATACAGAAAAATGTATCATCCGGTACCGCTCAAAAACAGAGAATGGCCGGATAAGGAGATCACGCATGCCCCGATCTGGTGCAGTGTTGATTTAAGAGACGGAAATCAGGCTCTTTATTCACCGATGACTATTGATGAAAAGCTGGAATTTTTCGCATTTTTGGTTGATCTGGGATTTAAGGAGATCGAGGTGGGCTTTCCCGCCGCATCGAATACGGAATTTGAGTTTGTGCGCCGCCTTATCGATGAAAACAGAATACCCGACGATGTTACTATACAGGTACTTACCCAGGCAAGGGAGCATATAATAAGGAAAACGATCGACTCTTTAAAGGGTGCGAAAAATGCGATAGTGCATTTATATAATTCCACCTCTACGCTGCAGCGTGAAGTGGTTTTCCGTAAGAATAAGGAAGAGATAAAAAAGCTTGCCGTTGACGGCGCAAAGCTTGTTACAAGCCTTGTAGATACGGGACTTGACGGAAATATCCGCTACGAATACTCACCCGAAAGCTTTACCTGTACAGAGCCGGAATATGCAGTTGAAATAACAAATGCGGTGCTTGAAATTTTAAAGCCCGCGCCGGATCGGAAGGTCATAGTAAATCTCCCGTCGACCATTGAGGTCGCAACCGCAAACGTATACGCCGATCAGATAGAATATATGTGCAAAAACTTAAACGCCCGTGAAAATCTGATAATATCTCTGCACGCTCATAACGACAGAGGTACCGGCGTAGGCTCGACCGAGCTTGCGCTTTTGGCGGGTGCGGACAGAGTTGAAGGCACGCTTTTGGGTAACGGTGAGAGGACGGGGAACACGGATATTGTTACCGTTGCGCTCAATATGTTCTGTCAGGGTATTGACCCTGAGCTTAACTTAGAGCATATCGACGAGGTTGTAAAGGTGTTTGAAAAGTACAATAAGATACCCGTAAACCCGCGCCACCCGTATGCGGGAGAAATGGCATACGTTGCGTTTTCAGGCTCGCATCAGGACGCGATCAAAAAATCAATAGACGCATCGCATGATAAGAGCGTATGGGAAAATCCGTATCTCACGATAGATCCGTCGGATATAGGCAGAAAATATGAGCCGATCCTGATAAACAGTCAGTCGGGCAAGGGCGGAGTAAGCTATATACTCGAATCCAAGTACGGATATATCCTGCCAAAGCCTATGCTTGTTGAATTTGCGGCTATAATAAACGATATGTCGGACGATAAGCAGACGGTGCTTACAAACCATGAGATACACGTTGCGTTTAAGGAGAGGTACGTTGATTTGTCGGCGCCCATTAACCTTAAATTCTATAATTCAAGCAATGATTCGTCAAAGACGACCATATCTGCGACCATTGAAAAGGACGGCAGGATATCAACAGTCGTCGGTACCGGAAACGGACCTCTGGACGCACTGTGTAAGGGGCTCAGGAAAGCGCTTGATATGCCGCTTGAAATATGCGAATATACAGAACACGCACGCTCACGCTCGTCCGAATCTCTGGCTTGCTCATACATTGCCGTAAAGGGCGAGGACGATACGCTTTACTGGGGCGTAGGAGTTGACGCAAATATCAATACCTCGTCAATAAACGCACTTATAAGCGCGGTAAACAGAATGTTGATGGGATAAAATACAGTATACAAAAAAATTGATGCCATGAGGCATCAATTTTTTTGTATGAATGATTCAATTATTTACCAATCGCTACGCTGTCGCTTATTGCTTTCTCAACATCAGCTATGTTCTTCTTTACTGAAATCATATTCACGATATTTATGATCGAGTGAACGACCATTGCCGCGCCTGCAAATATCGTTGCATACACTGATGAAAGAACGGGCGTCAATACCATGATCACACCGATTATGATGTCGATAACGTCGATTATGATCATAAGTGCGGACGGTGCTCCCGTACCTCTTAAAGCAAGTGCGAGTTTGATATTGTCAATGCTTGCCATGATAACCCAGACTCCGAGAGCTATGCCTAAGGCTACAGCTATGCTTTCAGGACCTTTTAAAAGGAAAATGCCGAGGATTATGTACACGATACCCCGCAAAAATCCGTTAAACGGAAGTGCCAGGCTCCACGCTCTTATATCCATTACGATAAGCGTTATTCCGTGGATAATCAGATAAATTGCCAATGTTATGCCCAAAGCAACAAGGGACTCACCGGGATAGAACATCATTATAATGCCGACAATGATAGCAAGGATCGACATACAGATACCGGTTACCGTAATGTTTTTAATAGCTTGTTTCATAATGATACACTCCTTTTATTTTAGTTTTTCAGAATATAATTCTCTGATTTTAAGTATAATGGAGGCGGCCAAGGTTGTCAATACTTGTAAAATAAATGATAATTATTCATTAAATTTTTAAGACAGATCACGCCGCCGTAACGAGCGAAATCCCCGTATTATCCGGGCGGCGCTTCTTCGTTTGCCGATTCAAGGCATTGTTTCTTTTCAAGCCTTTCATACGTCCACTCCCTGATAAGCGAATAAATGACCGAGGCAAGCGGTATAAAGAACAGCATTCCCGCAACACCCATAAGGCTTGAGCCTGCGGTTATGGCGAGCAGTACCCACATCGAGGGTAAGCCCACGCTTCCGCCGACGACTCTGGGATAGATAAGATTACCCTCTATCCATTGTAAAACGAGGAAAATCGCTATAAATATAAGCGCCTTTACAGGGCTTTCCATAAGTATCAAAAATGCACCGACCGCACAGCCTATAAATGCGCCGACCAACGGTATAAGCGCCATAAATGCGATAAGAACGCTTATTAAAAGTGCGTATGGCATACGTGTTATCAAAAGCACAACAAGGAACATCAGCCCCAGTATGCACGCCTCAAGGCACTGGCAGGAAATGAAGCTTGAGAACGTATCCGAGCATTTTTTTGCGATATATTTGATTTTTTCTCCGACCTTTTCGGGGAATATCGCATCTGTAAGCATTGTCGCCTGCCTTGCAAGCTGTTCCTTCTGCGTAAGGAGGTAGCATGAAAACACAAAGCCTATAGCGGCTGTGGTTATTACCGATATTACGGTCTTCGCCGCCGAGAATGCGCCGGTAACGGCGCTGCCCGCACCGTTCTTTACAAAATCGGTTATGGTAGAGGTGACTTTGCTCATGTCGATATCAAAGGAATCTATCTGCGCTTTGAGCGGCGAATTGTCACTGAGCAGATCGTCGGCATAGACCTTAAACTTGGGCAGAAAATCGTTTGCCGATTTTATAAGCTGCTTTATCGTTTCGCCAAGTCTGGGGATCACAATAAGCACCACTCCCGTAATGACTGCCGCTACCAAAAGCAGAGTTATGATCATGCTGAGTATCCTGGCATAGCCCTTTCCCTGTTGATCCTTAAACAGTTTCCGTTCTATAGAACGCATGGGCACGTTTACGATAAAGGCTATAACAGCGCCGATAACAAACGGCAGAAGTATTCCCCAAACAAAGCTCAACGCCCTGCCCACTGCCTGGTAATTCCAGATAAGAAAGAATACTGCGCCTGCAAAAACTATTATTCCGCATATTTTTTTGGCGGTCATTTTGCTGATTTCCATATATTCACCTCCGATATAAGTTTTAAGCCGATTGTACCATATATTTTCTGATTTTGCAACGGTTTGCACCAAGTAAAATTGTCAAAATGTAAGACTTGTAATTAAAATGTAAGCTGTGAATCTGTCCGCGAATCATCCTTGCGAAAAAAATGCAGATCCTGAAAATTTTATTTCCGTAAGTGGTTGACATTTTCCGTATTTTGAGTATAATTAAATAGGTGGGTAACCGGGAATTAGCGCAGTTTGGTAGCGCGCTTCGTTCGGGACGAAGAGGCCGCAGGTTCAAATCCTGTATTCCCGACCACCTATGGAATAACTTTTGTATACCAAGCAAAAGTTATTCTTTTTTATGCGCAAACCGCACAACCGCACGCTTTTTCGGACTTTTGGAAATTTTTTCGAAGGTCTTATTTTTTTGCGAGACAGCCAAAAAATGAGCAAAAATATTTCTAAATAGGCTTATGTTACAAAAAAATCGGTAAGGGCGCGTGTTCAGGGATTTGAACCAAAATCCTCGAAAACCGCATAGTAGAGCCATTTTCGGATTTTTTGCAAAAAAGTGTACTTTTGGTCTTATTACAAAATTCCAAAAAAATCGGAGCGAAGTAAGGGACTTGAACCCCTCAAAGCCGTATAAATACTGACTTTTTCAAAATAGTTCAAGCCCCTGATGTTGCGCTGTCAAGGGGGTTTTGAAGTATAGAAAATGATGAAATAAGGAGCTTCGGCTCTTTGTTTTTACAAAAAAAGTCGTCCTGAATATACAATTCAAGGGCGGCTTTGTTGCAATTTGGGAGCTGATGTTTTTTTCTTTTTCATATAACGACGGTATCCCGGTTACCTGTCTGAGTGCGGGATAATCACCTTCACCGATGTGCCTCCGCCTTCACGCGGTGTTATGAGCAATTTGCCGTTGCACATCAGCTTAAGCCTCTGCCGGAATATCATCTCGGCATTCGGCAGACGGCTTCCGGATTCCCAGCGATTGACCGAGGTGCGGGTAACATACAGCCGTTCCGCAAGTTCACGCTGTGAAAGCCCCTTTTCTATTCTTAACTTTTTCAGGTTTTTTGCAAAAAGCATACTCAT